>JAGVYP010000013.1 GCA_018303205.1 Candidatus Woesearchaeota archaeon | reverse complement strand
CGTTCTTTAGTATTGGAGCAATCAAAGGAAAGATCGTACAAATGCACCCCTTGAGAAGCGGATTCCAAACGCTCTGTATCGGAGGAAGTGCGGCAGCAATAGCATACCTTGTAGGAATGCTCTTGAGTACAATAGCCTGAGCACTGGACACTGGACATTCTGAAACAGGATATAAAAAGGGCTGTGCTTCTGAAGAAGGTATTACTTTGGTTGGAGCGAAGTCTCGGAACACACCAGCTCCAACCTTGGTTTTGTGAGGTTGATACCATGATAGACTTAAGCCAAGAAACCATTAAAGATTTGTTTTACGAACAAGTAAAACGCATGACCATGAACAACTGTTGTGAAAGCTTTGACATGCAATTCAGCGACAGGTGGTTACCATGATAGCAGAACAAAAAAGATGGGACATCCACGAACTGGATGTATACAGCTATGAAGCAGATGTTTTTTTTGATGAAGAGTTAGATGATGATGAGATTAATTTAGAAGAGGAGGCTTTTCTTGAAGGTTATGAAGAAGCGTTAAGCTCTTTCTAAAACACACACCTCTTGCCAACCCACTGCCCGGAAGGGCGGTGTTTTTTTATATATAAATGACAAAAACATATATGTCACTTTTATAAAGAGAAGGTATTGCTTCCTTAGCCATGCGTGTTATCACTCGTGAAGATTATGAGGCTGAAAAACAACAAATTTTAGCTCGGATTCAAGAGGGAGTTGTATTTATTTATCCCACAGATACTATTTATGGCATAGGATGTGATGCAACAGACCCTCATGCTGTTACTGTTTTGAGAAGGATTAAGCAAAGAGCTGAAAAACCCTTTTCGGTTATTGCTCCTTCAAAGTCATGGGTCTTGGAAAACTGTTATGTGCCAGATAAGTCCTGGTTGGACAAACTTCCAGGACCTTATACCCTTATTCTCAAATTGAAAAAAAAACAAGTCGTTTGCGAAGAAGTAAACCTGGGAAGCAATACTCTTGGTGTTCGCTTACTCCAACATTGGACCCAGGAAATACCTACCTTACTTGGAACTCCTATCGTGACAACTTCAGCGAATATCCTGAACAAAGATTTTATGACAAATCTGCACGACTTAGATGAACAGGTAGGAAATGAAGTTGATTTTATTATTTACGAAGGAGAAAAAAAGCAAAGACCATCGCAAATTATAGATATGACCAAAGAGAAGGTAACTGTGATGAAGAGATAATTTAATTTCTATATATAAAATAAACATGGGGACCGAAGCTTTATAAATAACAAAAAGCTAAGGAAGAAATGGTCAAGATCTTTGCAACAGGAGACTTCCACTCAGACAGTAGACTTACTGCACGACTCGCAGAAAAAGCAAGCCAAGAAAAAGTAGACCTCGTTGTGATCACAGGGGATATTACCCATCAAGAAATGAGCACTGAAGGACTCATAGGACCCTTTGTCAAAAAAAACAAAAAAGTAGCACTTATCCCTGGAAACCATGAAAGCTTTGCAACAGCAGACTTTCTTTCTCAATTCTACGGAGCCACCAATCTCCATGGCTATAGCCTACGCATAGGAGACCTTGCATTCTTCGGATGCGGAGGAGCAAATTGCGGATTAAACCAACTTACTGAAGAAGAAATCTTTGAAACCCTTGCAAGAGCATACACTCAAATTAAGGACGTAAAGAAAAAAATTATGGTAACCCATGTACACCCTTCAGGAACCCTCATGGAGAAATTCTCACACTACGTCAAAGGCAGCACAGGAGTAAGAAAAGCAATCCAAACCTTTCAACCTGAGATCTTGCTTTGCTCCCATGTCCATGAAGCAGAAGGAGTAGAAGAAAAAATAGGAAAAACAACAGTAATCAATGTTGGAAAAAAAGGAAAAGTCTTAGAACTCTAATACGGAAGAATTCTCTCATCACGCCTTTTCAGGGTTGCATCTTTAAACATCCCAAACAAAGAACCAGGAGGAGCTTCATCCTTCTGTGGCAAACGAGGAGTTGCTTCCTGACTTCCATAACTATTAAAACCACTTTGATCAGGATATTGATTCGGATATCGAGAAGCAGAACTCACCTCAGGAGAAGATTGGGGCATAATATTAGGTAATTCTTCACTCTCTCCTTCTTCCTCATAAGCATCATCAGCAGGAGCAGCACTCTCACCAAACATATTCATCAAACCAGGGACAGTTGCACCAGAAGCAGATTCATTGGTAAAACTTTCTTTTCCCTGCACCAAACTCTGCAATAATCTGATCGCATGCCTAATATGCTCCTCATTATCGTTCATCGTATCAATTTCAATTTTCATTTGTATTCCTTTCTTCTCAAAGTATAAAAATGTTTGGATTTCATACTCATTATAATGTTTTTAATCCCGCCTCTTTTAGTCGATCATATTTTTTTAATATTATTTTTATTTTAAAAAAAAATGAAAAGAGAAAAAAGTAAGAGAAAAAAAGAGATCAAGAAAGAGAACAAAGAAAAAGTAGAAAAGACATGAAGAGAGAAAAAGAAATAAAAAAAACTTAAAAAAAAACAATCAGAACGAAATTCAAAAAATAAGAAGCTACAACAATTGTACTTTCAATTCAGCAGCATTATGCGTAGGATACTCCTCAACTAATGCAGGTTGTAACTTCATGTTTTTCAAAAAAGAAGCATGATGCTGAACAAGAAGCGCGTCTGTCGTTAAACGCAATTTCTGCTCATCGACATCCACCATATCAAATTGAATATTTAATTCTCTTTGCAAATCCCTTTTAATCCTAAAAAGTTTTTTGATCACATTCTTTTTATTTATCATACCCAATTTAAGTTGGTACTCTGCACAAGGCATGATATCAGGTAAGTAAATAACACCGTGCTTAATAGTGCCTTTTATGGTTACCTTCGCGTATTTTTTAGCAATACTCTTTGCCTTTACTTTCATACGCTGCTCATGCACCTCCTGATACAAGCTTACCGGAATATAACAAGCAGAAAAATTTTTCTTATTTGCATATTGCAAAAGAGCACGAGCAAGATTCTCACTACCCTCAACAATAGAAGAATCTTTTTTTGTTTTCAGATGAGCAAGAAGAGAAGTATTATAATCCTTTTTTTCCAATTCTTTGATGATGACATACTTTATTTTTCCCTGCGCATGATCAAGAAGCTTTTTACACTCGGCTTCTTTACCTGGAAATGCTTCTAGGTCAAGAACAACCTCAGCATATTTTGCCAAATACCTCATCTTGCTCCAATCTGCTTTTTCTTTAAAATCAGGTCTTACCTGAAGCTCATCAAGGCCAGAACCAAATAAGCGTTCCAAACGTTGGGGTGTGATTAATTTTAAAGGACAGGAAAGAGTAACATGAAATTGAGATCCGAACTGTTTTTTTAACATTTCTGTAAAGGAAACACAACGATCAATCTTTGTTAAAGGATCAGCACCTGTCAAAATCACAGCTTCAGCATTTGCTAACTTCACTTCTTCAAGAATTTCCTGTTTTTTCAAAATACGTTTTTCATTCACGTACGTAAAATCTTTTCCGTACCTTCCTACTATAGGAGCATCTTTCTGATAGGAAATCCCTGTCACAAAAATAACAGCAGTTTTTCCTTTTTCAAGAGAATCAATACTTTTAGGAGTATTCCCTTTTTTTAATAAGCCAAACTTGGATTGCTTAAGCCCAGCTTTCACTAGAACAGTTCCTCCCATAGAACAGTGAGTGTGCTACTCTATTTAAAGCTGAGTAGCGAAATTATATAAATAATCGTCCTTATTTAGGTACAAAATGAGTGGAGTAAGACCTTACAATGGAAAACTTATTGTTCAGAGTGGAATTTATTTACCTGAACCTTCTTTGATAAAGACACTGAGCCAAACGAATCCCACACCTCAAGGAAGAGCGGAAATGTGCTATGGAATGACCTTTGTTTTGGCAAAAGAAAATTATCCTCCTTCAGAACACGGAACATTTGGTGATTTTTTACAAAGACAAGGATTACCTTTGAGGATGTATGAGACAGTTCGTATTCGTGTAGGATCCCAAATTGGAAAAATAGAAACAGGCATAGCCCTATTTCCAGGACATGCTTTAGAAGGATTAATTCAAGATCTTCTCAGTGCAACTGAAAGTGATGATAAGGGTATAAGAGAAATGATTAAAGATGGCAAACAGAAATGGGGAACAGAACATGAGCTCATGTTCACCTTAGAAAAAAACAGAGTGTATACTGAACCCTATTTGGATTTACTTACTGCAATGTTTTTGATAGGAGAACTAGGATGGAATGGACAAGGCATTGATCACGCTATAGGGATAGTACAAGATCTGATAAGAAGAGAAGATTGGGGCGCACTTCAGAACAGAGTCAATGAAGCAGAAAGCATACGAAGAAAGTTTCGCATTTTTCCAAGACATGACAAGATAGAAAGAAGATATGACCCTAGCAATCCTCAAATAGAGCAAGATTTTAGAGCATATCTCGAAAAAGAAAGAGACAGATTAGAAAAAGAAATAAGAAGTAAGATGGAAATAACACTACACTCACAAGAAGATTATGAAAGAGCACCAATGATTAAACCTCGAAAAATGACAGATGCTGAGTTAACGGAATGGTTCTATGAGATGATGGGAACAACGCCTGAAGGGAGAACAAAGGGCATAAGCACTGCACCACGAGACCCTTCACACTGGGGAGAATAAGAGAGTATCTTAATCTTTTTCTTTTCTTTATTTATTCTTTTAAAAAAAAATTCAAAAACAAGAATTCAAATAGAGACAAAAAGAGACGATAAATAGGGGAAAAAATTAGAGGAATAAGGTTTGGTAATTTTGGAAAATAGCATTTGCAGTTTCTTCAACCGTTAATTTTTTTAGTTCAGCAATCTTCTCAACAGCATCTTTAATAAAAGCAGGCTCATTCATCTTTCCAGCATAGGGAGAAAGCCAAGGAGCATCTGTTTCTGTAAGAATGCTCTGCAGGGGAAGAAGCTTTGCGTTCATCTGAAACTGATCTGATTTTATAATATTTGCAGGAATTGAGAAAAATAAACCTAGCTCTGCACCTCTTTTTACTAAACTTTTTTTTCCGGAAAAGCAGTGCATGTCCACTTTGAAAAATTTAGCATCTTCTAAGAGATCGATCACTAATTTCTCTGCTTTTCTTGAATGCACAATCAAGGGTTTTCTTATTTTTTTTGCCAAATCAATGATTTTTTTAAAGTTCTCAACCTGATGCTCTTCATCCTCAGAAAATTTAAAATCAATACCCACTTCACCTATAGCTATAATATTATTTTTATTTTTTTCAATGAATTTTAAGGTGGTATCTACATCTACTTTTGATTTACTAAAATCTTTTGCATCTTCATTGCAAATCACATTGGGCGCATCTAAAGGATACAACCCAAAAGCTGGTTTGATGATGTTATCTTTTTTACATAGATCAAGAATTTTTTGATTCTTTTCATGATTCACTCCTTGTGTAATAATTGCCTTAACTCCCACATCTTTTGCACGTTTTAGAACAGCACCTAATTTGTCTTTGAAATACTCATCATCCAGATGACAATGCACATCAACAAAGATCATAACCTCTTCTTTTCTTTTATCTTCTTAAATATCTTTCTTTTTTATGTTGTACCAGTCTCTTTCTTTATTTTTCCATCAAAAAATATTTAAAAAAAAACCTGTAAAGAAATATAATTACTTTTTCTCTTCTATAAACGCTCCTGCAACAAGCAAGGGAAAAATGATACTTGCTTCACCCCAGACTTTTACCGCTCTTGCCTTGTCACTTATTTTACCCCAGGAAACTGCTTCGTCGGGATTAGCACCTGCATTAGAACCTTCTCCTTCATAACCCGTGTTAATGTAAACGGCATAATCAGCACCGTCTCTGAATAAACACGCATTTGCAACAAAATGTTTTGCAACTCCCCCACCTAAAATGATGATGCCTACTTTTTCCGCATGGAGTGCAAGATTTACTATATTGACCATACCCGCAGTGATATCAATTTTAAAATCTCTGTTTTGATATTTATAGAAATAGATCATATCCCCTATTGAACCATCAGTGAGACTTGGACAGAATAAAGGAATCTTATTTTTTGCAGCCCAATAGACAAAACTATGTTCATCATGAACTTCTTTTCCCAACTCAGAACAAAAATCTTCACAATTAATGATCGTATTTGTTTGTTTTTGTTTGTCATGCAGTTTTTTAAGAAAACTTTGCATCATTTTGTCCCATTGAATGTAACGGTCATTGGGAATAAAAATATTTCCTGTCCTATTGACACCCTTCTCGCGTAACATCTTTCCTGAGGCATTGAAATCTCCTAAAACAAAAGGTTTTAAGGATTTTATGATGTCCTCTTCAACGCCTCCTGCAGAAGTGCACAACACATCAACAAGTTTATGTTGTGTGAGATATGCAATAATTTCTCTTACACCACAGGAAGCCATATTTGAGGTAAAACCAAGAAAGATCGTTGCTTTTTCCTTTCGCATCTGTTTCACAATTTCAATTGCTTCTCCCAGATTTGTTGCTTGAAATCCTGTAGTGTTGTACGCATTCAGAAATTTCTCGAAATCAAAGGGTTGATTAAAATCATAACCTCTCACTTCTGGCCAACCCTGTAAAGTAACTGATTCTTTTAAATCCGTATATCTTGCTCGTGAAAATTGCTGATCATCTTGTTGAAGTTCATCATTCTTTTTTTTAATATCTTTTATATCCATAACATCATCCTCACTTGTGTTGTTTATCTATGTTTGAAAAAAAGAAATCAAAAAAGTACCATAAAGAAACATCTAGAAAGAACTTAGGGAATGACAAACCGAAAACTCAAACTGTCCATAAGCACCAAGATAGCTTAGCATATAAAAAACTTATCCAAAGGTTTAAAAAGGACCCTGGCTTTCATGTACTAGGTGAGATCATGATTGTAGGCTTTAGCTTTAATAAAATCCTTGTAGAAAAAACAGGTCCTGTCCAAGGAAAAGTCAACATTACGAATAACGTTGCTGTTCTTCAAGTAGAAAAAACACCCCTCAGCTTTGGAGCTAACAAACAAGATGGGTTACGTTTTGTCTATGAGTTTAAAGCCGAATACAGTCCTAACATAGGACATATCCTTCTCACAGGAGATATTTTGTTCTTAGGAGATGAAAAACAAATCAAAGAAGTCCTAGAGTCCTGGAAAAAGAAAAAACAAGTTCCCAAAGACGTCATGGAAATTATTATCAACAACGTGTTGAGCAAATGCAATATTGAAGCACTGATTCTGAGCAGAGAAATAAATCTTCCTCCTCCTATCCCTTTACCACGCTTAACCAGTAAGAAAGAGTAAGCCATCAATAAAAATTATTTTTTGATTACTTTAATCTGCATGAAATTTATAGCATAGTTTATATATCACTCTTCCTATTGAATACATATGAAAATAGTTATTTTTGTGATCTTGTGCCTATTCCTGATCGGATGCATAAATGAAGATAATTCTAAAGATAACGAAATAAAAGAGAATGAGATAAATGATCCTCAGATAAAAACAGATGATGTTCAATCCTTTTCACCTACATTGAAAATTGCCATACAAAATGGGCAGATAAACGCGGATCAGTTTATGAAACAGATACTAGGAGAACAATTCTTTGAAAATCAAGTCATCACTAACAAAGACCCTGCTTGTATAGACAATGGTGCAATTGAATGTTATAAAACTGTTTGGTATACGCTTAAAGAAGATCCTTTAAAAACTCCCTTTGCTACATTTTATGAATTATATGATAGAAATACAGGGGGATTTATACGTATTTCTCATGGATTTCTCTTTTTGTTTGAAGTACAAGGAGAGAATAAGATAAGAGAACTTGCCTGTGCTCAAGATAATACTCTTATCATCTGTGATGATTTTGAAACGATCAAAGAAATGATTCCAAAACAAACCTTGCCTGACGATCAAGAATATGTATGGGAAGGACTCAGCATCAATAAGGAATCACTTGATACAGAAAATATAATTTATAGAGTGTATTTACGAGCAGTGCAGAACCAAGAGAGGTATATCATTAAGTATATGATTATAGACCTCGATCTTACCACCAAAGAAGTTATTAAAATTCTTCCCAATGAAGTGGTAGAATAGAGAAATTCGTCAAAATAACAAAATAAGCCATCAATCTTTTTTCTCCTCATAAAATCACCGCAAGCTTTTTAAAAGAATGAGCATTTGACACTTTTATGAAAAAAGATCTCGAACTCAAGGTTGCAGAAGCAATCCAAGATGATGTCAATAAAGGCATTATAAGGATAGATAGTACGTTCATGAAAGAATTAGGCTTGAAACCGGGAGAAATTATAGAAATAGAAGGCCAAAGAAAAACCGTAGGCATTGTAGACAGAGCATATCCCGGGGACATCGGATTAAACATCATCCGTATGGACGGATTAACAAGGAGAAACTCAAAAGCAGGAATAGGAGAACGCGTTAAAATAAGACCTGTAGATGTCAAAGAAGCAAAAAGGATAACCATTGCACCAGCACGTGAAGGCATTATCGTTAAGGCTTCTCCAGAAATATTCAAACAAGGACTGCTCGGAAGAGCAGTAGTCAAAGGAGACATTCTTTCACTGGGAGGAGCACGAAGAAGAAAAACAGCTATGACCGGAAGTCCCTTTTTTGACGACGTTTTTTCTATGCTGGACGAAAACCTTATGGGCTTTGGTTTTGGAGATTTAAAATTTGTCGTAGCAGATGTACAGCCAAAACAAGCGGTTATTATTACTGATGCTACTGAGATTATCTTTAATCCACAAGCAATGGAAATTAAGGAAGAGAGAATACCAGATATTACGTATGAAGATATTGGGGGATTACAAGACGAAATTAAAAAAATCAGAGAAATGATTGAGCTCCCCTTAAAACACCCAGAAATTTTCGAAGCCTTAGGAATAGAACCTCCCAAAGGAGTATTATTACATGGACCACCAGGAACAGGAAAAACACTCCTCGCAAAAGCAGTAGCCAATGAAACCAATGCACACTTTATTTTGATTAATGGTCCCGAAATAATGTCAAAATTTTATGGCCAAAGCGAAGAAAATTTAAGAAAGAAATTTGAAGAAGCAGAAAAAAATGCTCCAGCAATTATTTTTATTGACGAGATAGATGCCATTGCATCCAAAAGAGAAGAAACAAGAGGAGAAGTAGAAAGACGCGTTGTTGCACAACTCCTTGCGATGATGGACGGATTAAAATCACGAGGAAAAGTTGTTGTCATTGCAGCAACCAATGTGCCCAATATTCTTGATCCCGCATTACGAAGACCAGGAAGATTTGATAGGGAACTAGAAATTGGAGTGCCCAAAGCAGAAGGACGATTAAACATTCTCAAAATTCATACCAGGAACATGCCTCTTGGAAAAGATGTTGATCTGAACGAATTAGCAAAAATAACCCATGGATTTGTAGGAGCAGACCTTGCATCACTCGCAAAAGAAGCAGCAATGGTAGTCTTACGAAATGTATTGGGAGAAACACAACTGTACGAAAAAGAAGAAGGGCCCCTGCCAAAAGAACTTCTTGAAAAATTAATCATTTCCAAAGATGACTTTAAAGAAGCACTCAAATTTGTAAGACCCTCTGCACTAAGAGAAGTGTATGTAGAAGTACCTAACATTAGATGGACTGACATCGGAGGAATGACTGATGTCAAACAAGAACTTCAAGAAGCAGTGGAATGGCCACTGAAATATCCTGATGCTTTCAAAAGACTAGGAGTAAAGCCACCCAAAGGAATACTCCTTTATGGACCACCAGGAACAGGAAAAACACTCCTCGCAAAAGCAGTAGCTAACGAAAGCGAAGCAAATTTTATTTCTGTGAAAGGTCCTGAACTACTTTCAAAATGGGTGGGCGAAAGCGAAAAAGGCATGAGAGAAGTATTCAAAAAAGCACGACAAAGCGCTCCTACCGTATTGTTTTTTGATGAAATAGACAGCATTGCTCCACGAAGAGGCATTAGCAGCGATGCCCAAGTCACAGAACGCATGGTAAACCAATTACTCACAGAAATGGATGGTCTTATTGACATGCATGATGTAGTTATTATTGCAGCAACGAACAGACCTGACATTCTAGATCCTGCAGTCTTACGCCCAGGAAGATTTGATAGACTCATCTTAGCACCTGTTCCTGATAATGAGGCAAGAGAAAATATCTTTAAAGTCCATACTAAAAATATGCCATTGGCAAATGACGTTGATATCAAAGCACTTGCAGAACAAACAGAAGGATATGTAGGAGCTGACATTGAATCAGTATGCAGAGAAGCAGCAATCCTTGCATTACGCGAAGATATGACCACACAAAAAATACAGCATACCTATTTTACGCAAGCATTACAAAAAGTAAGACCCTCAGTAACCAAGGAAGTAGCAGACACCTATAATTCTATCAAAGACCAGTTTTCTGCAGCATATGCAAAAGAAATGAAACGAGAAAGTCCGAATTACTTTGGGTAAAGAAGAGTTTGTATTTTTATAAAAAATATTTTCTTTGTGAAATAAATAAGTTCAGCTTAATAATCCTATGACTCTCCTTATTTCATCAGCACTATGATTTAATTGTTGACTTGCTTTTTGATAGTCGCTTTGAGTAATGATAGACAAAACTTTCTGAATCTTTTCAGACGGAACAAGAGGAATAACTTTTTCTTTTAATTGCTGTGGTTTTTCCCTGGAGTACCAGAGCAAAGCGAACATATCACAAATATCTTTTATTTTTTTATGTTCTTTATCTCTCTGTTCCAGAGCGTTGAGTTTTGTTGCCAACAATACTTCTGGCTTGGGGAGCCATAGTTTTTTCTTGAATTGCTTAAGTTCATCTCGGTACTCTGCATGTTCAAACACAAAACGCAGTAATGGCTCATCTGCTGGCTGAAAATGAAATGCTTCTTTGAATTTTTGAGGGATCGTATCAACCATCAAGTCGATATACATGGGAAAAACAAAATGCGCTGGAATCATTTGCCCTTCTCCAATCTCCTCTTCTGTTTCCGTATGGATTTCTTTAAGTAATCTGAAAGATAAGGGTTTAAAATTTAATTTTGTTTGAAGTAATTCCATGGATTTTGCCAAGGATGAGTTCTTCATCTCTTCTAGCGTACTCTTTTTATCAAAATGAAATCCAAGATCAATATCCCTGCTTCCCAAGTAAGGTCTTCCCTGCGCTTTTTGAAAATTCTTATTGACATGAAAAAACACAGCCCACCCTCCTAGGATGCAAACAGGCTCGTGGAGTACTGAGATTACTTTTTGCAAATACGTGTATGATGTTCTTGTCTCAAATTCTTTATACATGTTATTTCATTTGCTTGAGAAGCATTTCAGCTGCTTCTTGCGCAGGTCCTCCTTCATTAAATAAGTCTATGATCAGTTGCGGAATTGAAACTATGCATAACTGATTAAACTTTCGTTTTCCATAAAGTACATGATCATCAGCAGGAATAATACGAACATTGCCTTTTCCATACAATCCTTCTGCTGTCATTAACCCATGCCATGCTTTAAGATCTTCTTCTTTGATATACAGATCAATTCGTGTAGGAAAAAGGTATTTCTGCACAAGATTCTCTGCTTGATAGGTTGTTAAGGCATACTCTAATTTTGTTTTTTTTAATACTTTTAATGGGTCTCTTATCATATATTCCCTAAATTTTTTGGGTTTTTTATGGATCTGCAGCCAGTATTTGATAAGCTCTTTTTTATTTCTCGGCGTTGTTTTTTTTACAAGACCCTTTTTTTCTAATGCTCGTAAAAATAAGATGATCCACTGTCTTGTGCATCCTGATCTTTTAGAAATCTCATTTTTGCTTAAAGGCTTGGATTCTGCTAAGAGTACTCTGATGATTCTTTCTCGTTTTTGACCTCGCATAGCATGTAAGTAATTGAAGTAGTATATAAATGTTACTTACATGTAAGCAATAGGCAATATTTAAGAAGTATGATTACGGGGTGAAGAAAGCCCGAATTATTTTGGGTGAAGAGAAAAGAATTTATTTCTGCCTATCTCCTTTTTGAACGTCTGCAAATTTCTTCTAATTTGAGTATTCGTTCTGCGGCTTTTTTTCCAGTTTCAAGCATTACATCCATGACATCAGCATTTCTACCATTCCATGGACCACAAGTAAATCCTGGAGAATGATCTTCCTTCACACATTCAGAGACTGGAATTATGCCCCCTCCTTGAATTGGGACTGCATAAGAGTGGATATAATCAGGAACTGGACTGCCTTTTTCCCAATGACGATATACTTGAAGCCATACGATTGGCTCTTGTGTCCATTCAACGTTTTCTCCATCTACATAATGAGTTCCTGTCGTTACCGTAAAATACATCTCTGGATGAACTCTTTGAAACTCGTCAATTCCATAACTAATATCTAAATACGCACGTTTCATCTGTTTGTGTGTCAACGCGTTTCCACTCTTATTTCCACCAGGTACATTATTGTTTAGAACTGTATAGAATCTGACACCCCCGATCATTAGATTTGACCATTTCATTTCTTTATTTTCTTCAGCCATGTTTTTCATCTCTCCAATATTTATTATCTATAGAGGTTAGTTGCTATATTAAGATTAGTTTGATTTTTTTTGTCAAAAAGTAAATTTTAGTGTTATTTATACTATTTTGACAAAAGAATAGCTATAAATATAACCTATCGCTAGAGTGGTATATGCTTAAACTTAACAAGCTTGATGCGAGGATCATTTATGAACTGAATTGGGATGCCAGGCAAAGCTATTCAGAACTTTCAAAAAAACTTCATGTCTCAAAACAAGTTGTGCGCTATAGAATAAAAAATCTGGAAAAGCAAGGAATCCTCATAAGTTATCATGCAGTTATTGACTGGAGAAAATTAGGATACAACGCCCTAAGAATCTACATACAATGGCAGGACATCACTTTAGAAAAAGAAAAAGAGGTCTATACACATATCAAAAAAGATCCTTTGTTTATGTGGAGCATTCGCTTTGAAGGAGAAATTGATATTGCTTTTTATGTCTGGATCAAGGACATTCCTGAATTTTCAAAAAAATGGTTTTCATTTATTTCCAAATACAAAAAATACATCCTCAAATATGAAATTTACGAATCTGTTGAAATGATTCACTACCCCATGAAATTCCTCATCGATAATGCACGCCATGAAGAAATGATTATAGGAGTAACTCAAAATGCACAAATCCCCCTAACAGAAATTGCAAAACAAATTAAATTAACTCCTAAAGCAGCACTTTATCGCTTAAAAAATCTAGAAAAGAACAAAGTGATACTTGGATACTACACTTTAATCAATACTGACAAACTAGGATTAGAATTCTACAAAATTGATTTTTACCTCAATAACATGGCTCGGCTCAAAGAAATGGATGAATTTGCAAAACAGCACAAAAACGTTGTCTATAGAATGCGCACTATTGGAGGACCTGACTTTGAAATTGAAGTGGTAGTTAAAGACGCAGTTGAACTCAAAAAAATAATCAATGAAATAAGAACGCGCTTTTCTGATGTGATCAAGCACAATCGATTCCATAGATTTGAATATACCATAAAACAAGTGTATTTGCCAGGAGAGGCGTAAATGTCCGATAGTTTTATATACTTCTGTCATATAAATGTTACATATGTCACAAAATAATTACAATATGCAGATTGTTGCAGCACTGCTCAAAGCAGAAAGCCATATCAGGGAACTTGCAAGACTGCTCAAAACAAACCAGACCACTATAGCAAGGAAAGTGCAAGAATTATATAAGGAGAATATTGTTGACTTCAAAAAAGAAGGAAAAAACAAAGTATTCTTTATCAAAAAAACCTTAGAAACAAAACAATACTCTTATCTTGTTGAAGCAAACAAACTTATAGAAACTATAACTCAATACCCCCTTCTTAGAAAAGTTATAGAAACTATTCAAAAAAATGAAAAAATATCCTTAGCTATTTTGTTTGGATCATACGCAAAAGGACTTGCAAGAAAAGAGAGCGACATTGATATCTATATAGATACAACCAACACGGCCTTAAAAGAAGAAATAGAACACATTGACTCAAAAATAAACGTAAAGATAGGAAAATATAATAAAGACAGTTTACTTATCAAGGAAATAGAAAAAAATCATGTCATCATCAAAGGTATTGAACCCTACTATGAAAAAAATAAATTTTTTGGTTAAATTAAACAAAGAAGGAAAATTACAAAAAGTCGAACCTAGCGACGAGATCAAAGAAGCATATCTGCAAAGATCAAATGAATCACTTTCTTCAGCAAAAGCCTTACAAAACATAGGAAACATGAAAGATTCTGTCGCTTTAGCTTACTATGCTATGTATCATTGCCTTCTCGCTGCGCTCTTCAGGATAGGAATCAAATGTGAAAACCATGCTGCTTCCATACTCCTGCTTAAAGAAGTATTTGACATAGACAACAAAAAGATGACAAAAGCAAAATCAGAAAGAGTTGACAAACAGTATTATATTGATTTTACGGTAAATCAAACAGAGACAAACCAATCCATAAAAATTGCAGAAGAATTTATCGCAGAAATGCATAACTTTATTGCGACCTTAAACGAAGAAAAAATAAAAGTATACCAAGGAAAAGTTATATCTCTTTTTACAGAAGAAGCGGCTCAGACCAAGTCTTCATCATCAAAGAAATGAAAACTCACGTGCGCCATCGCAAAGCTTATTAACACAAAAAGATCTTTTTCTTTTATGATACAGAAATGTGCAAAGGTAAGGATAGAAAGGAATGACGGAGCTGTTTTTGAAGGTCTTGAACTTCCCAGTCCTAAAGAGGATGTTGTTGTACTTAAGCTCTCTTCAGGTTATAACGTTGGGATTCTCAAACAGAGTATAGCAAAAAAAGAGGTTATCGAAAGTGAAAAGAGCACACTTTGTAATGAAGGTGCAAATACAGAAGACAAAAAGAAGATACCTATCAAGAATAGGACATTGCCAAGAATTGCAATACTCACCACAGGAGGAACCATTGCTTCAAAAATAGATTACAGCACAGGAGCAGTAACAGGTAAAATAACCTCAGAAGAGTTTATTCGCTTTTATCCAGAACTCCCTGTCTTTTGCAATCCTGAAGCAAGAATGATTAGACAAATGATGAGCGAAAGCTTTCGCTTTGAGCACTATAATCTTTTTGCAGAAGAAATCAAAAAAGAAATAGCAGCAGGAGCAAAAGGAATCATCCTTGCACAAGGAACAGATACATTACATTATACCAGCGCGGCACTTTCTTTTATTTTAGAAAACATTGGAGTTCCTGTCCTTATCGTTGGAGCGCAACGCTCAAGTGATAGACCAAGCACTGATGCGTACACCAATTTGATGAATGCCTGTTATTTTCTTAGTCACACTGATTTTAAGGGAGTAGCAGTATGCATGCATGAAAATATTAATGATCCTACAGCTATTATCATGCATGGATGCAAAGTAAGAAAAATGCACACGTCAAGAAGAGATGCATTCAGACCAGTAAATACGCTCCCCCTTGCACGCGTAAACGTTTTAGAAAAGAAGATAGAATATATGAGCGATTATAACAAAGAAGTTACAGGAACATTTCAAATAAAAAATTTTGATCCAGAAAAAAAAGTTGGAATCATAAAAACCCATACACATATGCGACCAGAACAGTTTGAACCCTATGCCAATTTTGACGGCGTTGTGTTTGAAGGAACAGGAATAGGACAATTGCCCAATACTACCTTTGATGAGATTACAGAACCCAATAAAAAAAACTTAGAAGTAATTAAAAAAATAGCGAAACATGCTGTGTGCGTTTGGGCTCCTCAAACCATTTATGGAAGAACGGACATGAATATCTATTCTGAAGGAAGATTAAATTTGTCCCTTGGATTTGTTGGGAATTATCACGACATGACACCGGAAACCGCATTTATCAAATTAGCCTGGTTATTGTCAAACTATTCAAAAGAAGAAACGAAAAAACTCATAGGAAAAAATTTGAGAGGAGAAATCAGCGAGAGATCTGGTTTTAGTGAAAACTTTCTTGTATAGGAATATTTTATTTTCTTTATTGTTCATGCTTTTATTTTTATCATTTGTTTATAAAAAAATTTGAAAACAAAGTAAAAAAAATAGGAAAATGATTAATTAAAGATAAAAAAATTAAAAACAAATTTAAAAAGAGAAAAAAAATACAAAATAAACGTTGTAATAGATAATAGAAAATCTTAAAAAGCAAAAGAAGATAAAAAAAGGAAGAGGAGAAAAGATACTTTTTTATAGAAGCTTCAGTTTCTTATACGTATGGTTATTATCGCACCATCAGTTCTTGGATATCAAGAAGGAAGAGGAATAGAAGGACATGAAGGAGATATTCGAGCTCTTTTGGAAGAAGGTATTCAAGACTTGCATATTGATATAATGAGGAATCCTTTTACACCAGGAACAGATAGATTTGATAATGATGCAATTGGCTATGTTTGTAGCACTTTTGCTGGAATTGCACGACTTGATTTTCACTTAATGATTCATACCCCAGATGAAATGATAGATTCCCTAGCAAAACTTCTTGGAGAAAGAGAACAACATACGATAACGATTCATAGAGAGGCATACAGACCTTTAGACAAATGGTATACGAGCAAGGAATACGATCTTTTAAGAGAAGCAGAAGTTGAAGATCTTTTGCCAGAAGTACAAACACAATTAAGAGAAGCACAACAACGATCTGGAGAAAGAGTGTTAGCACAATTAGACCATATTGCAACACTTGGCTTTCAGGCAGGCATTGCTTTAGAACCAGGAACATCACTAGAAAATGTTACAGAAGAAATGGCTGCAAAGGTTAGGAGACTCTTACTTATGAGTGTTTGCTCCGGAGCAGGAGGACAAGCATATATCCCTGATGTTACCCAAAAGATACGTGACGCTAGAACAAGATACCCGAGCCTTATGATTCAAGTAGACGGAGGCATCAATGCAGAAACAGGCATGGAAGCTAGCAGAGCAGGAGCTGGGAATCTTGTTGTAGGATCTTATATCACAAGAACAGCAAATCCTGCCTATAAGGCAAGAGAATTACAAATGATGCTAAGGGGTGCATCTCGCTAAAAACTAAAGTCTATCAGCAAACGCTATGGTATCTTTTACTTTTTTAATTCTGATACGTACTTTTTCTCCCTTTTCGGTATTCGGAACAAAGACAGTATAATCATCAACATGGCAAAGGCCATCACCATTATGACCAAGAATCTCAATGGTAACATCATATTCCTGTCCTGTCTGAAGCGTATGGACATGACCTCTCTTCTGAGAACCACTTTGTCCTTTCTGTTTTTCATTAGCGTACCTATCACGTTCATAACGATGTACTGTACTTTTTTGCATAGGGCTCACCTGGGATAATTATTTTATAATTTTTTTATTTTATTTATTATTCATTTTTTTCGGTCACCATCTTCAAAATTCTTTATTATTTCGTCTAAGAAGCTATCTCCCCGTAAGGGACAACCCCCGATGACGCTTGCTCTTTTTTTCCTTGATGAAATTTTGACCTGAGGATGGTGACCTCGCCAAGGTAAAGATCGTAACACCCTATTTATATTTTTCCCTTTCTTTGGTGCTTAAGATCTTGCTTGCTTCAACCTGCGGCTGATCATAGGGATTCAGACCTCGCAAAAGAGCTCCATAGACTGCAACATACTGCCAAAACGCAATACAAGCGCCTAGTGACTGTTCGTTTATGCCATCAAGTTCAAGATGAAGTAAAGGAATCTTTTTTTGCTTTGCATCTTCCCATAAGCCTTTCCACTCAGCTGAAAAAGCATCTTCATAACGAATACCATCAAGATGAGCAAACGTATGCTGCTGCAAAGGCATATTTTTAAAGTCTTCGGGAACTTGAATTTTTTCAGGAATCTGCTCTTTTTTTCTGGTCAGAAAAAATCCAACCGCATTTTTTCTTCCACCAAAACAACGTTGATTCGTATGATGTTGAAATTCGGGAGCTTCATCTCCAAAAAATGTTTGTCCTTTTCCTTCTTTGCAAATACTCTCATGCATCAACTGGATGATTAAAGGGAGAAGAGATGCAAAAGAGTAGAGTGGAAGAAAAACTTCAGTATATCCTTTTTGTTCGTAGAGAAAAAGAAAACTTGCTGCTTTCAAAGCACTATTCTCTTCTTTTCTACACTGGTTATAAACTTCTTGTGCTCCTGCACAGAGTTTATCAACATTGATACCCATCAAAAGTGCAGGAGCTAAGCCTGAGCTGGTAAAGGCAGAAAATCTCCCTCCAATAGGAGGATGTTCAATCCAGGTCCAATTTTGTTTTTTTGCAACCTCATAAAGAGGTGTATTTTTTTCAGTGATAACGAGAGTAGTGTACCCTTTGAAAAAAAGTAAAGACTCTAAAATGGTTCTCGTAGTTCCTGATTTTGAAATCACCACAAGAAGCGAGTCCTCTTTTGTATAATCTTTTTGCACTTTCCTGAGAGTGAGAGGATCATTAGTAGAGAGAAAAAAGATATCTTTCTTTTTAGGAAAAGTATGATAAAATGCATAGCTTGAGGTTCTACTTCCTCCATGTGCCAAGAGGATAATTTTTTTATATTTTTGAAACGGTTGTACTGTTTTTTGAAGTATGTGAAGATCTTCTTGATAGGTTGCAAAAGAAGGTACTTCTTTTAGAGGTGAAGGAAATGCTTTTGATTCTGGAAAGGTAATAAGATTGAACATGAAAAAAGCGATATTGCTTCCTTTTTAAAACTCTTGTGTTTTTAGCTACTTTAAGGAGGTCATCACGGAGGCATACTGCTCATCCCTTGCAGACCTTGCGTCGGCTTCGCTGCATGAATCGCTCGCCTCCTGGTTTTGCTCCAAGGTGATGACCTTGAACAAAAGGTATATAAACAAAATAAATTCCTTGAGGTTATGGACTACACCAAGCTTGGCTTTAAAGCAGGGATTGAAATTCATCAACAACTCGATACCGGAAAGTTATTCTGCAGATGCCCCAGTATAGTGCATGATAAAAACCCTGATATTCATTTCCAACGCAAGTTATATGCAAAAGCAGGAGAACAAGGAAGCATTGATGCAGCTGCACTTGCTGAAATGAGAAAAGAACGTTTTTTCAAATATGAAGGATGTACTACTTCTTCCTGTTTAGTAGAATTGGACGAAGAACCCCCTCAAGAAATGGATAGAGAAGCCTTGCGCGTTGTGTTACAGGTTGCAAAACTCGTCCATGCAAAGATTATTGATGAAATCCAAATCATGAGAAAAACGGTTATCGACGGAAGCAATGTTTCAGGATTCCAGAGAACTGCACTTGTTGCTATTAATGGTTTTATTGAAACCAGCAAAGGAAAAGTAAGCATTCCCACCATTAATATCGAAGAAGAAAGTGCACGAAGGATAGAAGAAACCAAAGACTATGTGAGTTATCGTCTTGACAGACTAGGAGTTCCCTTGATTGAGATAGCAACAGGACCTGAACTTAAAGATCCAGAACACGTCAAAGAAGCAGCTGAAAAGCTGGGAATGATTCTGCGCAGCACAGGAAAAATGAAAAGAGGCATTGGAACAATACGACAAGACGTTAATGTTTCTATTCGTGGAGGGGCACGCACAGAAATAAAAGGATTCCAAGACTTGAGAAGCATACCCCAAGTTGTTGAGTACGAAATTGAAAGACAATTAAAACTTACTCAAGAAGGAAAAAAAGTAGAACAAGAAGTACGCAAGGCAGAACCTGACTTAACCACTTCTTTCTTACGACCCATGCCAGGAGCCGCAAGAATGTACCCAGAAACAGACCTACCTCCTGTTCATGTTACTGAGAAAGATATATCAAGCATAGAAAAAGTTGAATTGATAGAAAAGATAGTACAAGATTTTGTTGAAAAATATAAATTAGATAAGGACATCGCAACAAAAATCGTAAAAGGAAATCAAAAAGAATTTTTTAACTCACTGTGTACGCAACATAAAAATATCAAGCCTTCGTTTATTGCTGATACTATATTATCCTCTGCAAAACAAATCAAACAAAAATACAATATTGACATTTCCCCTTCCCAAGAAGATTATGAAGTATTATTTGAAGCACTTGATCTGGGAAAAATTGCAAAAGAAAGTGTTTTGGATATTTTGAAGGAAGGAAAAGCGGTAAAAGAGATCATCCATAAGTTTACGTTGATGAGTGATACTGATTTGGAAAAAGAATTACAAAAAATAATTAACGAAAACAAAAATATTCCTCCTCAAGCACTCATAGGAAAAGCGATGGCAGCACTACGAGGAAAAGCAGCAGGGCAAAAGATTGTGGAAATGCTGAAGAAGCTGCAGAGTTAAGTTACTCGTTCATAAATTCTTTCTGAACTCACTTTTGAAAAAACAATTTGCCACAAATGATGGGTTCTCGCTAAAGAAGTAGCAGAGCAACAAAGAAGATACCAAGCCCATGTCCGATGGAACTTTTCGTCATAATTCTTACTCAATTCTGGCCAATTTTTTTCTATATTAGTATACCATGCTTTAATTGTTTTATAATAATCAGGTCCAAAATTATGCCAATCTTGAATATAAAAAATACCTTCTGAAGCTGAAGTTACTTGCTTAGCTGATACTGCAATAGTTCCTGGAAACATATACGTATCAATCCAAGGATCATTTCTTTTCTCTGAAACACTTTTTGCTATAAAATGAAGCAAGAAAAGACCATCATGCATTAAACAACGATTAACCATTTTCATAAATTTTTTATGATTTTTATAGCCTACATGTTCAAACATGCCAACAGACACTATACGATCGTATGTTCCTTTATGCTCTCTATAGTCTTGTAATAAAAAATGAGTTCTTTTTGTTTTGTTATATTTTTGAGCATGCGCATACTGCGATTGAGAAAGTGTTATACCCGTTACATTTACATTATATTTATCAGCCATATACCTTGCTAAACCACCCCAACCACAACCAATATCTAATACATTCATTCCTTTTTTCAATTTTAATTTTTTACAGATAAGCTCCATCTTATTTTTTTGAGCTTGATCTAAAGTCTTAGCATTTTTCCAATAACCACAACTATAATTCATGTACTTATCAAGCATACACTCAAATAAATCATTTCTAATATTATAATGAAAAGCAACATCTTTTTTTGATTTTTTCATAGAATGTATATTAAAAAAAGTTGACCTTGCCTGTTTTACTTTATCAATAAAAGAAAGGTGTAATTGATTAATTATTCCTGAACGTAATAATCTATAAACAAATTGATCGATCTGCTTACAATCCCACCAGCCATCTACGTAAGATTCTCCTAAAGCGATGGTTCCCTCTTTTAACAGTCTTGAAAAGAATTTTTTATTATGAATTTGAATATCCCAAGGACGAGAACCATTGGATATAACATCTGCTTTCCTGAATGATTCAATTCCTTTACGTTCAAGATAACCCATACTTTTATTTAATCTGTTTTGTTTATATTTCTTTTTATTTCTTTAATATTATATGTCTATGAATCAACATTACTACAATTCCAGCCAAAGCACCTAACAGATTAGATATTAAATCCCGCATGGCATTATGCCAGCCGCCGCCTGCGAAGTTCATCATATCGGTGTCAATAGGCTCAAGAATACCATCACCTTCTCCGAAATAAAGAACTCCTTCACCTTTGCCAAGAAAGGTATAGCCTGCAAACTCGACATTTTCTATGAGAGAACCTACACCCAGAGAGGCAAGAAGGATGATAAACAATAAAAAAAGATTATGAAAAGATTTTCCTTTCTGGAGCTTATCTTCAAAAAAGTTAAAGAAAAATACTCCTACTGCAAATAATCCTATAAAATGAGTTACTTGATCCCAAGGTAAGAAAAGAGGTGAAGTGCTGTAAAAGCCGAGAATACCTGCATCGTGAAGAAAAAGAGCAAACAAAATAAGGAAAAAAATAGGAACTGTAAGTTTGAGATTCTTCCATTGCCAAAGACAAAAAAAAGTAAGCACGATAGAAAAGGCTGCATCGGGAATCCACGTGTACACTTGTGTAAATATTCCCTGAAGAATAAGGAAGCAATACGCTGCTATACCTAACACTGTTACAACAGTTCTATCAAAGTTCTTATTTTTCATTTTTGCCATTTTTTCAGCTCTTGATCTATCAAAGGAAATGCTGAAGTGTAAGGAATATTCATCTTTTTAAGGTTTTTCTCATAAAAAGAAAGATGGGAAAGAAAATATTTTAATGCTTTTTGACTTGAAATGTTCTGCATCATGCCTAAACCAAGCTTTTGCAAGTGAATTCCATTGAATATCTGTTCAAACTGGTGTTGTACAGGAATAGAGAAGATTGGCTTTTTCAAAAAGATAGCTTCTGTCATGGTTGTAAAACTTCCATTGAGAATAACTGCTTTTGCGGAAGCAAGATCCTCAAAATAGGTGTCTTGAGATTTTTTAAAATGCAAAGAGCCTTCTTTTCTTTGCTTATCAAAACCATAAATGACACAAGGAAGTTTTAACGATTTTAAATCCTTAAGAAGTTGCATATTCGTTTGTGAAGTCTGGTACACAAAAACATGATTTCCTTTTTTAGGTTGCAATGCACGTACTTCTTTTCTGATCAGA
This sequence comes from Candidatus Woesearchaeota archaeon, assembly GCA_018303205.1. GTDB lineage: Archaea > Nanobdellota > Nanobdellia > Woesearchaeales > JAGWAF01 > JAGVYP01. The sequence goes on along the minus strand of JAGVYP010000013.1, from coordinate 8,883 downwards.
GGAGGAAGAGTAACGATATTTTTTGATTTTTTCTTGACATGGAAAAAGGTGGTGATCAGATATTTCTTTGCTTTGGGAACAACAAAGTGGATAACTATTTTTGATTTCCATTGTTCAAAGAACCATTTTTTTTCAAGAGCGTATTTCGTTTTTGTAATGACATGTTGATTGTCAAGTGTAATAAGAGGTATGCCTAGCAAGAGAGCAGCATAACTGCAAAGAAAATTAAAATCAGTAATCAAGATGTCTGGTTTTAAACGAAGAAGAATGATAACTAGTTTTGCAAAATCATAGAGGTAAAGAGGAGTTCTTAAGATGTTAAAAAGCAGCGTTCCAAAACCAGAAACACTGTTATTTTGATATGCAATGCGTAAACAAGAAAGTGGGATAACTTGATATTTTTTACTTTTGAAATATAAAGCTGCACGATCACCTGCAAAAATACTGACTTTATGATGCTGAAGAAGATGGTCTATCACAGCTTCAGCTCTTGTTGCATGGCCTCTTCCTTCCCCTGCAATCCCATAAGCTATCTTCATCGTATTTGCTTATACTCCTTTGGTTTTTTATGAAAAAAAGAACAGATTCCTGCGATTATCCAAATCCACAATGTTTTCAGTATTCCTTGTTGTCTATATCTCCTATGATCTTCATAAATACTTAATTTGGGATAACACAATTTGGTATGTTTTGATAATCTCCTACTCATTTCCACATCTTCTGCTACGGTAAGAAATTCATTGAATCCCTGTACTTTTTTAAATATCTTTCTATTGATAATCATACAACCACCACGAGCTCCAGGCAGTCCTATCATCCTTGAGAAAGATAATGTAATATCCATCAACATTTTCATACCTTTCTCTTTCATATTAGGATCTTTTATTTTGATATTAGGAAAGATAGCACCATATTCTTTTGAAAGATGAGATACAGATTTTAAAAAATTTTTATTTGGAATATATATATCCGCATCTAAAAAGATTAATGTTGTACCTATTGCCGCTTGAGCACCCCTATTTCTTTGAAGAGAAGGATGGGGATCTTCTTTAAGTATCGTAAGAGGAAGCTTTTTTTTGTATCTATTAATCACTTCTATTGTTTTATCTTTAGAATACCCATCAACAACAATAACCTCATACGGTTTTTGTGTTTGCTGAGCTAAATCAGAGAGCAAGTTGCCTACATACTGCTCTTCATTCAGGGTTATAATAATAATGCTGATCATTTTTCTATAAAAGACCTTACTTTTTTTATTACTTCTAATTTTTCTTTATACATCAAACGATGTATTCCCTCTATTTTTTTGAAAACTATGTTTTTATTGTTTTTTGCTTGTTTTTCTATAGTCTTCATTTTTAAAAAAACATCATGCTTACCTTCAATTATCAAGGTAGGAACATATATTGTTTTTAAATCTGCTTGTTCAGTAAAAATCATATTCACTATTTTCATTACATCGTAAAAACGCAAACCTTTCAGGTCATACCACCAAATTCTTGAAACAGAAACGTGTTGTAATGTTGCATAATCAATCAAAACCTTTTTCCTTGAGGGAAGAATGCGTCCTAAAGCCATGCCTAATGTTGAGATAAACCTGATAAGATAAACACAACGCAAAAAAGGATTTGCGGAAATGCTGAACAAAACAAGCTTTTTTACTTTTGATTTATTTTTATTGTAAAAATGATGTGCAATTAAAGCACCATAACTATTACCAAGGATTACTATTTCGTCAATTTTTTCTTTTTGTAGAATTAAATCCAAATCTTTTATTGTATTTTCTATCGACAAATTTTTTCTTTCTGATTCTCCGTGACCACGCAGATCAGGAGCAACCCAAACATGATCTTCAAAAAAAGAAAGCCATCTTGCCCAAACAGATTTATTACCCCATGCACCATGCAGAAAAAGGACAGGTATCTTTTTATTTTTTTCTTTTGGAAAATGGATAGTATAAACAATTTTAGTACCATCAAAACTTATTATCGTTTTTCTTTCTGTTTTTTTCATTTTAACTTTCTCTTTTTTTATAGTATCATAAAAAAATCATCCGATTAATTTTTCTTTTAAAGTGAGATAATTGGCACACCAAGACATGTTTTCATCAGCGTAATAAAAAGGAGAAGAAAAAGGCTGGGTGTTTTGCCAGTAGAGCTCAAGATAATTTTTATCTCTTTCAATTATTTTTGTTAGAGCTTCAAAATGTTGTCTTGCCTTTCCCTTATTGATTGTAGCAAGCATTTCTATGTACAAAGGACCCATGTGCATCCAAAGGGTATTTCTCTCATATGCTCCAGCAAATGCTTCTAGAAAGATCATTTTTTCTTGTGATTTCACACCCTTATTCGTATAACGGAGAGGAAATGGCTTGTCGAGATGAGCGCGCTCAATAGAAGCAAAGGCTTTCTTCATCATCGATTTTTCAGTAAAGAGTCCTGTCCAAAAGGGAAAAAGATTTGCATCACCCGCAATATGCGTTGCACCACTCAAATCATCTAAGAAGTATTCCCCTGTCCAAAAATGCTTTTTGATGTTCTTCTTAAAATTTGTTTTAAAAGGATTGTTGAGATGAAGCAATTTTGCATTTTTTTGAATACAAACGAGCATGACATTATTATAACAAGAAGAATCGTTTACTGCATGATCTTTCATAGAAGAAAAATGCATGTGCCTTTTAACAATCCCTTTTTCTTTATCATAGGCAAGATCATAACAACGTTGTATTTCGGAGTTTAAGAATCCCCTATACTTTTCTATTAAATCTTTTGCATTTGCCATGCGCAAACTGTATAAAAGATAATTGAGCGAATCAGGAGCATACGTTGGAAAATCAAAAGGCTTTCCTTTGGGATTAATCGTAGTCGTTATTCTTCCCGCTTGACTATATTTTTCAAGTGCATACTGCAAAGTTTTTTCTACCCATAGCCTTTTTTTTAATGCTAACAAGCTCTGCACGATCCACCCAAAGTCACGTGCATAAAATTCACAAAAATGACCTGTGCTCACTTGCACATAGATTCCATTCCATACCTTTTCAAGAATTTGCCTGCAAATCTCTTCAGCACTACCTTGATACTTTTTTGTTCCACTGACAGCAACATAGATACGCCTTTTCAACATTCGTAAACCTTCATTAAGCAAAATGTTCATCTTCTTTTTTCTCCCTCAAAACTTTTTTTACCAATAATAAAAAGGTAAAATTGCCTCATACCATGCACTCCTATTCCCAAAAGTCCAAGAAGAACCCATAAAACGTCTCGCGCACGAATGACCAAACTGAGTGCAATACCTGCACTGGGAGCAGCACCGTATAAAGAAAAGATAGCTGCTTGCGTTGCTTCCAAAACACCCAATGCACCAGGAATGGGAGCAATAAAAGAAATACCTACCATGGCAAAGACAAGAAAAATCAAAGTAAATGCGGGTTCTATCCCGATAAGCTGCAAAGCAAGATAATACTCTGCATACACCAATGCCCATAATAGGATCATAGAAAGGAATATTTTTTTATACACATACTTATGTTCAAGAAAGAACGCATGAAGAAGCTGATCTGTTTCTATAAATTTCTTTTCAAAAGAAAGAAAGAAAGAGATTTTGTGAAGACGAAGAAAAAGAAAAAGAGTATGGAGCATATTCTTTCTCTTAATAAGTTGCCAATAAATCAGCACAGAAATTGCAAGAGAAAAGAAAACACCAGCAAGAATGAGAACTTCAAATTGCTTTGGCAAAGTAAAATTAAGAAGAAGCAAAAAAATGCCTACAAGCACAAAAAAACCATTTACAGAAAGCTCAAAATTCTTATCAATAAGAATAGAAGAAACACCTTTCGTGTACGGAATATCCTCTTTTGTTTTCAGTAAAAAAGCACGTAAGGGCTCACCACCAATAAAAGCACTTGGCGTAAGATAAGAAGCTGCATATCCTTCCAAACGATACCGGTATAACTTCCAAAAAGGAACACTATGACCATGGCATTTTAAGATCATCTGCCATCTCCAAACATGACCACTAAAAAGAGAAAAAGAAACAAGAAGAAAAAGAACAAAAGCATCCCAGGTAAAGGTATCAAAAGAACGAAGAATTTCTTCAGTACCAAACCAGTTCAATGCAAAAACAAAAAGGACTACACCGAACAAGCCAGCAGTGGTAAAAACAACAACTTTTTTTAGCATAGGAAACGGACCTGCCGTGATTTGAACACGGGTCGAAAGCTTAGGAAGCTCTCGTCTTATCCAGGCTAGACGACAGGTCCTTTAAAAATAAGGTGAGAGCAGGCTTTATTAAGGTTTGCGCTTTTATAGGCTTATGAAAATCAAAACGCGACCAGAAGACTTTAAGGTAACAGAAAAGTATGCACTTCCTACTTTTCAAAAGCAAGGAGGATACGCTTACGTACTCTTAGAAAAAAGAAATTACAATCTCATGCGAGCAGTACAAGTGCTTAGCAGACTTTTTGGAATATCCGAAAAAGAGATAGGCTACGCAGGAATAAAAGACAAATGTGCAATAACTCAACAGTATATCACACTGCACCATATGAAGAAAGAAAAAATACTCTGCTTTCATACCAAAGACATTTCACTTACTTTTCTTGGATACGCAATACTTCCTATTACTCTCGGAAGTCATACAGCAAATCATTTTGAAATTGTTATTCGTGACCTTCAAAAGAAACCAGAAAAAAAAGAAAGATATATCAATTATTTTGGAACACAACGATTTTCATCCAATAATGCAGCAATAGGAAAAGATCTTATTTTGAAAAATTATCAAAAAGCACTTACGTACATACAAGAACAAAAAAATGAATTTAAAAAAGAAATAGAAAAACATCTTGAAAAAAATCCTCAAGATGTGATCGGAGCATTACACCTTTTGCCCATACGTTTTTTGAAATTATATGTACATGCGTATCAAGCAGAACTTTGGAACAGAACCCTAGATAGGTATCTTTTTGAAAATAAAGAGGAAAAAGATAAACAAAAAAAGATTCCACTACTTGGCTTTGGTTATACCTGTGGAGATGAACACCTCAAGAAGATTATAGCATCTGTGATGAAAGAAGAGCAGATTCAGGAAAGGGATTTTATCAACAAACAATTCCCAGCATTGAGCATAGAGGGCACAGAACGAAATCTGTTTATGGAACTGCATGATTTTTCACTGGGAGAACTTGAAGAGGATGAATTGCATCCAGAAAAGAAAAAAGTGAGAATACAATTTACGCTTGGAAAAGGAAGCTATGCGACAGAAGTGATACGACAGCTCTTTAGTCAATAATCTTTTTCAACTGAGCAAAAGTTTTTTCTGCAGGCAAAGAACCATCAACTTGAAAAACAATATTTCTTGGACGATAATATTCCAAAAGAGGCTCTGTCTCATCATGATACAGTTCTAATCTTTTTTTAATTGCTTCTGGTTTATCATCATCACGCTGGTATAAAAGAGCGTTATCATCATCACAGACGCCTTTCTTTTTCTCGGGAAGGTCAAGACCATAAATTCTTCCACATTGCTTGCATTGCCTTCTTGCACTTAAACGTTTGACCGCAAGGTCATCATTAATTTTAATTTCAATAACATGGGTAATCTCTACTATTTCATCAAGCATCTCAGCTTGGGGAAGGGTTCGAGGAACTCCATCAAGAAGAAAGCCCTGCTGACAATCCTTATCTTCAAGCCGTTCCTTCACCATCTCCATGGTAATGCGATCTGGAACAAGCTTTCCCTTGTCTATTAATGTTTTTGCTTGTAACCCTAACACTGTTTGTCTTTTGATATGTTCTCTAAAGAGATCTCCTGTAGAAATATGGGGAATGTGATACTGCTTTGCTAAAAGTTTTGCCTGCGTTCCCTTACCAGCTCCCTGGGGGCCTATAAGAAGAATATTATTCATCCGAAATACCCCAGTTGCTCCTTAGGATCAAGATTGGTTTCCCAAATTTCCTTCATCCGCTTGAGTATGGACAAAGTACCTTTCTTAAATTCAGGATAATTTTTCCAAACAAACAAAATAGTTTCTGCATACATTTTATCATCAAGAAGCGTATCTGCTTCCAGCAAAGAACGCTGTGCAACCATCAGTTTTTGAAAGAAAATAAAAAATTCCGTTTTTTCCTCATCAGTAAAAAAACGTGATTCATGCAAACTTGCAACAGAAGCCACATCAGGATTTAACACTTCAGAAAAAATGTCATGAAAAAAAGAAAGCCTCTCTTCTACCTTCCTTGCTACTTGTCGTAAAAAAAAAGGTTCTTTTACTTCTATTGTAGAAAGTTCACATTCATGATCTAATTCCTGAAAAGAGGGCAAAGCATATTTTTTTCTGTACTCATCATAGAGTTTTTGTATCGATACTTCTTTTTCCATACCTATAAGGTTTTGATCCTTATTTAAAAAGGTTTGGAGAAAAAGGGGTAGGCATTTCCTTAAGAAACCTTTTTAAAGCACGTAACTTCCCATGCTCTTATGCCCCGGTAGCATAGTAGCTATTGCGTCTGACTTGTAATCAGAAGGTCGCGAGTGCGATTCTCGCTCGGGGCTTATTTCTAATGATAAGAATTCTTACGTTTTTCTTTTTTTGGAAATTCTATTTTTAAGAAAAAAATGAAAAATATCTTGAATTTTATGGAGGATAAAAAAGAGAATAAGATTAAAAAAAGAGATTGTCTTAAAATCGATAAAGGTTGAGAAATGCTTTAATATTTCCATGAAGATGTAAGGTGTCTTCTTTTACTCCTGCGACAAAACCTTGTGTGTAAGGAGCATAGACATACTTATCAAAAATAGTTCTGATAACAAAATAAATAGGCTTACCTTCCCACTTATGGAAATAATCGGTGTAAAGAAAGGCATCAAATAAGAAATGAGCTTTTCCCTGATTGAGCACCATTTTTCTTCCATCTTTTTCTACTTCAACCTCTTTAATATTTTCAAAAATCATACGCAAACGAATAACATTCATCGCGTGATCAGTTACTTTCTTCCAAGGTTCAACCTCAATCTCAATGTATTTTCCTGTAGGTGTTACATTTTCTATGTTCTTTTTTTCTCTTTTATCATACCCCTTGTCTTCAAAATACTCATCAATAAAACGATAGAGCTCGCTGACGCTAAACAAGCCTTCATAGGTTAATCGCAATTTATCCACAACAACTACGCGCTCTGCCATGGCCTACCACCTATCCTCTGAAGCGTTTGTTTTGGTTTCAAAGTCAAGATACTCCTTAATAGCTCTATGAAACTTTAAACAACGATAGTATACTTCATCTTCCCAAATGTCATCTAATTCATGCTTCCAGACATATTCATGAAACCAATCTTGTAATGCTATTAAAAAGGCATTGCCTGCAAAGCGTTGTTCATAATCCATTATTACTGTTGGTCGTAGCCATATTTCAATGCTTCCCTGATGCAAAGTTTGTTTTTTGCCCTCTTTGACAACTTCAATTTCACGAATATTGTACAAGTGCATGAATACTTTGACTTCAAATTTAATGTACTCATTAATCTTCTTTGTTGCCCTCCATTCATACTCTTCTTCCCAACCTGCGGAAGAAGGAACCTTATGTTTTACAGAGACTTCATGAAACTCAAAATCCTGGGAAATAAGGTAATCACGCATCATATGAAACAAGCCATCCACATTAAAGATACCTGTATTCTTAATACGCTGCCAAAACATATGATTTTCTTTCTTGACCATCCTTACTGTCCTCTAGGATTCCTATCAAAATCCTTGGTTTGGTAAAAGCGCTGCAGCTCAGGTTCAGGCATAAAGGTTACTAATTTGAAATACGTTTTCATAGCTTCCTGAAAGCGAAAGACTTCCCTGTAAAAAAAGTTTTTGTATTGCTCACGTTCCTTATAAAAAAAACGTTTCCATGCTACATCCATCCAAGGACGCAAGAAAGCATTTTTTTTCCATTTGAGAAACTGATCAGGAACCAAATGAGCCCAGACTTTAATTTCAACTTCTCCCGTATTCGCTTTAAACTTCTGACCTTCATGCAGGACTTCAGTATCTTTTAAGTGGAGAATATGAAACCAGATAAACATATCGCAACGCCAGGTCTTTGCTTTTGTTCTTGACCAAGGATAACGAGAAAATTTCCAATGGATAAAACTTTCTACTCCTGTTTCCTGATTTTCCCTTTTGAGATAAAACGTTTCTGGAAAAGTGATATTACTTTCATTACACCAGTCTTCCTCAATCACCCACTCATGAAGCATATAATAAAAGTGCTTCATAGAAAACACATCTCTAAACTTTACTCTAAAATACGCAACTGGCTCATGATAACCCCCATAGTCATCATAACTGTGCTTGATCTTGAGTGCCATAGTATACTTTTGCGTATACTGCCTTTATAAACGTTTCGAGAATATAGTAGAAGACAAAAGTTTTGCATAATTTGTCACGGAGATCGGCTGCTCGTCCCTCGCAGATTTTGCGTCGACTTCGTTGCATGAATCACTCGTCTCCTCAGTGTACTCCAAGGTGACAAATTATGCTTTATTAATGTCTTCTACTAATATCATTTGATAAACTCTCTTTTATTATTTTTTCTTATTGGGAAGAATGAAAATGATTTTTTATGAAAAATGATGTGATGAGGAACAGAAAAAGAGAAACAAAGCTTACCTTATTTGATACATGATAAATTTTGCTTTGTACTGTTTGAGATGCTTGGTTATTTTTGGAACAAGGTCAGGGGGAAGGAGCAAGGTTGCTTCTAAGGGCTTTTCGTAAGAATAACCCGTGAGCAAACCAGGACGTTGATATTGGTATTTGCCGCCTTTTGTTTGATCAACATAGCCGTAGAGTTCTTTATGAAATTTCGTACGCAGTTGAGGAAGGATACTTCCCAAGCTATA
>JAGVYP010000012.1:18455-25334 GCA_018303205.1 Candidatus Woesearchaeota archaeon | reverse complement strand
TTATAATATTTATTTTATATATTAAATCATATAGTTTTATATAGGGGAAAGAGAAAAAAAGGATTATGAAACAGCCTGTCTCTGCAACGATAGACACTACGCTCATTTCTTGGATAGAAAAACAGGTAAAAAATAAGCACAAATATCGTAACAAGTCTCATTTGATTGAAATAGCGCTTGAGCATCTCAAAGAAAAGGAGGGAAAAGAATAATGGAAAACGATAATCCTCCTGTCAGTGGTTATGAAATCATCAGAGAAGGTGATGACATTATTCTTCGTATCAACTATGAAGGATATGCCATTGTTCCTAGCATAGAAGATAGTGCAGCAGTCATGACAAGAACGATTGACATCCTTCTTGAAGTGGGAAGAGTTACCAAAATTGTTTTCTCCCAGAGAAGGGATTATGAATATGAAATGGACCAAGCAGAACTTCTTCTGGAAATCGCAGATGCTTATAAAAAAATGATAAAGATGAACCTCAGTTTCGCATCACTTGCTTCACAAACTTCTCCAGCATTTGCACAGAGCATCTACACAACCTTGCAAAACATTCTCTATAATCTTCTCAAAAGTGATCCACTGGGCGCATATGTTGAACTGATGCGTCTTGAACGCAGAATGGAATTACGGATGGAAAAAGAAACAAGACAAGAACAAAAGGTTATAGAAAACTTCATGAGCATTCTGGATAAGCTTCTTCAGTTGTTTGAAAGTACTCAGCTCATCCAACACTGCAAAACGCTTGTCTCTGGCTATCATCTAGGTGACCGTAGCATATACAGAACGCTCTTTACACCTTCTATTAAGCCTGATTTTACCTACACAAAACTTTCTGCAAGTCCTCCTTCTGATGGAAAAGAACTTGCAAGTTATAATGTCAATGACACTGAAGTAACTATCTATTCTATTCCAGAAACGATTCAATATTTGTATCATATGGTTCCTCCTGAATTCAGATTAAGTGAGGAGCATTATCAAATTCTTGACGCGGCACGTCGCATTATGGCAGAACACAGGCCAAAAAAAAGTGAATTTGTGGATCCCCAGAGAATGAGGAGCATTTTTTCAAAAATAGGATCAGATCTTATTGAAGAACTTGCACAGTATTATAATGTTCGTTTAAGTGAAAAAAATGTTCAGCAACTGACAGACATTCTTATTCGTTATACGGTTGGTTTTGGTCTTATTGAAAATTTGCTTGCTGACGAAAGAGTACAAGATATTACCATAAACAGTCCTTTGGGTCATATTCCCATGTTTATCGTGCATGCTGATTTTGTGGATTGCAGAACAAATATTATGCCTACGATTCCTGAAGCTGAAAGTTGGGCTTCAAAATTGAGAATGATTTCAGGAAGGCCTCTCGATGAAGCAAATCCGATTCTGGATACTGAATTAGAACTTCCTCGTGCACGAGCAAGGGTAGCAGTGATAGGTCCTCCTCTGAATCCTCATGGTTTAGCATACGCTTTTAGAAGGCACAGGGACAAGCCTTGGACCTTGCCTTTATTTGTACAGTCACACATGGTCAGTCCTCTTGCTGCTGGTATGCTCAGTTTTTTAGTTGATGGAGCCAGAACCATGCTTATTGCAGGAACAAGGAGTGCCGGTAAAACTTCTGTGTTGAGCTCGCTTATTGTTGAGATCATGAGGAAATATCGTATTATCACCATAGAAGATACGCTTGAATTGCCCACAACTCCCTTGAGAAATTTGGGGTATAATATTCAATCCATGAAAGTCGCAAGTGCGCTCACGTCAGGAACAACAGAAGTTTCTGCATCAGAAGGAATACGAAGCACGCTTCGCTTAGGAGATTCTTCCCTTATTGTGGGAGAAGTAAGAAGTGAAGAAGCACGGGCGCTCTATGAAGCAATGAGAGTAGGAGCATTAGCTAATGTTGTTGCAGGAACGATTCACGGTGATAGCCCTTATGGTGTTTTTGACCGTGTGTGTAATGACTTGCAAGTTCCCAAAACGAGCTTCAAAGCAACGGATATTATTGTTGTTGCTAATCCTATCAGGAGTGCAGATGGTCTGCATCGTTGGAGAAGAGTAACCCAAATTACCGAAGTAGGCAAACAATGGGAAAATGATCCCATGAGAGAACATGGTTTTACTGATCTGATGAAATATGACAGCAAAACAGACAGTTTACAACCTACCTCTTCCTTAATTCATGGGGATAGTGAAATTTTAAAATCCATTGCAGGAAATGTAAAAGATTGGGCAGGCAACTGGGACGCAGTCTGGGAAAACATTCAATTGCGCGCAGATTGTAAGAAATTATTAGTAGATCTCGCAGAGCAAGTGAAAAATAATGATCTTTTAGAAGCACCTTTTGTTCTGCAATGCAATGATCAGTTTCACCGTTTCTCAGATCAGATCAAAGAAGAAATAGGAACTCTTGACATTAAACGCATTTATGCCGAGTATGAACAATGGCTCAAGCGTGCTATCAAAAAAGGCAACATCATGAAAAAGATGGAATACTAACATGCCAGAAATCAGCAAAGAAGAAATTCAGGAAATCATGCGAAAGTACACTCAAAAACTTTCTGCGCAAGTTAACTTAGATGAAGAACCTTTAGAGCCAAAAAAGATTAGTAGTACTGAATATACCGCTTTCAAAAAAGAAATGCTTCCTAAGCAACAAGCTTATTTTGAGCAGCTCTGTAACATGGCAGAGAAACTTTTTAAAATTCCTGTTGAAGCAAAAAAAAGGGAAAGGTTGCAGGAAAGTATTGACATTGCACATTTGACTTGCACACCAGAAGGTATTTTGGGGCTTTCTTATTTTCTTCCTCTTTTTATTGTGCTCGTAGGTACTATTTTTTCTTTTCTTATTTTCCAAAGTATGTTCTTTACTTTGACAGTGTTTCTTTTTGCAGGAGTGCTTATTCCTATTCTTCAGAAGTATCCTTCTTTTGTTGCGAATGCTTGGCGTTTGAAAGCAAGTAATCAGATGGTCATTTGTGTTTTTTACATTGTTACCTACATGAGGCATACGAGCAATTTAGAAAATGCTGTTAGGTTTGCAGCAGATCATCTTGCTCCTCCTCTTTCTCTTGACTTGAAAAAAGTGCTTTGGGATGTGGAAACAGAGAAGTATGAAAATATCAAGGAAAGTCTTGATACGTATCTTGAAAGTTGGAGAAAATGGAACATTGAGTTTATTGAGTCTATGCATTTGATTGAAGCTTCGCTCTATGAAGCTGCAGAGGAGCGAAGATTACAATTATTAGACAAGTCACTTGAAGTGATGTTAGATGAGACGTATGAAAAGATGTTGCATTATGCGCATAATCTGAAAGGTCCTATTGAAATTCTTCACATGTTAGGTGTTATTCTTCCTATTCTTGGCTTAGTCATTCTTCCTCTCGTAGTAAGTTTTATGGAGGAAGTTTCTTGGTATCATCTTGCCATGTTGTATAATATTATTATTCCTCTTTCCGTGTATTATCTTGGAAAAAACATTTTGTCTACACGGCCCACAGGATACGGGGATACTGATATTTCTGAGGAAAATCCTGAACTCAAAAAATATAGGAATATTATTTTTAAAATAGGAACCTATGAGCTCTTGATTACTCCGAATTTATTGCTTTTCTTCCTTTGACGTTACATATGCTTGATCCGAGTTTTGAAATAACTTTTTTTGGTGATGAAGATACGGGAGAAAAATTATTAGGGTATCGTTTTAGCAGCAAAGATCCTGATGTTGTTATTGGACCTTATGGATTGGGAGCTACCTTGTTGAGTTTGTTTTTTCCTCTTTCTCTGGGTATTGGCATTGGTTTGTACTATCGTCTGAGAAGTAAGAACATTGTTAAGATTAGGGAAAATGCGAAAAGGCTTGAGGCAGAATTTGCTTCTGCTCTTTTTCAATTGGGAAACAGGTTAGGTGATGGTATTCCTGCAGAGATTGCTTTTGCAAAGGTGGCAGATGTTATGGAGGAAACTGTTTCAGGAAAGTTTTTCAAGTTAGTCAGTTCAAACATTAACAGGCTCGGAATGAGCGTAGAGGCTGCCATTTTTAATTCTCAAGTAGGTGCTTTGCAGAAATATCCTTCTAACACGATTGATAGTTCCATGAAAGTATTAGTGCAGAGTGTAAAGAAAGGGCCTAAAATTGCTGCACAAGCACTCATGAGCATTGGTCGTTACATTAAAGAAATTCATCGTGTGAATGAACGATTGAAAGACTTGCTTGCTGATGTTATTGGTTCCATGAAAGGACAAATTAAGTTCATGACTCCTGTTATTGCAGGTATTGTTATTGGTATTACGTCCATGATTACTACTATTCTTGGAAAATTAAGCAAGCAATTAGCAGGTTTTGCAACAGGAGATAGTGAAGCTGCACAAATAGGAGGAATAACCCAAATTTTTGGTGATGGAATTCCACCGTATTACTTCCAGGTCGTTGTTGGTATCTATGTCGTGCAAATTGTTATTATCCTTACGATCTTGGCAAATGGCATTGAAAACGGATCTGATAAGCTCAATGAACGTTTTGAATTAGGAAATAATCTTATCAAAAGCACAATCTTATACTGTTTCATTTCTTTTGTCGTCATCGCACTCTTTAACATGATCGCATCCCAGATCATGCAAAGTACGCTAGGTTAGAAATAAGTTCTAACATTTTATTTTTTTATGTTTATTAACTTTAAAAAATGAATCAAAATAAATATACCAAAAATTACCATACTTATTATTAAAAAAGCGCGTGAATCTAAACAGATCTCCCTATAGAGAGAAATAAAAATACATTGTTGAGGGGAGATAATATCTAAAATAATGGAGATAGGCAATGATAGCAATATTGAAAAAATTAAAAAGAAATCTAGTCTACCTGATTGTATAATCTCTCTTTTTTCTTTCTCTAATTTTTTTAATTCATCTACATTTTTACTAATTTCCGCATATTTGACAGGTAAAATTAATTGATTCAGATTTTTTATTAGTTCATCTCTCAATTTATCAGACAGGTTTATCAAAAGTATAAGTCCTGTTAATAGAGCACTTGCAATGATACTTATCTCATACATAAAAAGATAAGCGAACTCTTCTATATAAGATTAATCTCAAAAAATTAGAATTCTACAAACTCTTAAAATAGGCAACCCAGGAGAAGACGGTTTGGTCAATAAGAGGTGCAAGCAAGAACCATAAGGCAACAAAGAAAAGAGGAGCTGCGATGAAGTAGAGCGCTGCAAAAGGTTTTTTTCTGATGAGAAAGATAACAAAAGGTATGGTATATGCAGCATGAAAGATGATAGTAATAACCAGAGGTAAAGGGTATGTAGAATCAAAGATAGGTGCAAACAATGTGGGAATAGGTCTGCTGATTGCTTCTGTAACTTCACTTCTTCGCAATGCAAGTTCGAGCATGACGCGTTGTAAAAACATCATTCCTGCAAGAGGAAACAAGGGAACCATTAATCCTCCCCAAGCTATGGCATATCCAGAATCACTTCCTTTGGTAATAACAATATAAGAGAGTGCTGCAAGAAGTAAGCTTGCAATAACAATGACAACATATCCTGCGGTAGGAACAAGATAATAAGGAATAAAGAGAAGAACAAAGGTCATGATAAAAAATGCAAGAGATGCAAGTCCAAAAATCATAAAAAGAAAGGGTAGGATATGCATGTGTCTTTCTGTTACTGGTGTAAATTCTTCATTTTGTGATTTGTATTTTTTTGGAGCGGGAGTTTCCTCAGCTTCTTCTGGTTCCTCTTCTTCATCTGTCTCCTCGTCTTGTTCTTCTTCTGGTTCTTCTTCCTCAACTTCTTCAGCAGGTCTTTTCACTACAGGTTTCTTTGTGGTTTCTTTGGCATCTTCAGGAATGTCAAATGCAATGCCTTGATCATCAAGTTCTTCCCTGCTTTCTGCTTCAGTCTCTGCAGGTCTTTTCTTTACTACTTTTTTAACGACTTTTTTAGCCATATCTCATTTTTCATAAAAGGAGTATAAAAATATATTGATTTTATGAGCTGTAAAGTAACGTCAACTTATGATAGAACATTTTATAAATAGTTATTCCAGACTATGATTATGATCTCAAAAAGGTTACAAAATCTTTTCCTTATTTCTATACCTCTCTTTATAGCTCATGGTCTTGAAGAATATTTTACAGGTTTCTATAACACAGATTCAATTTTTTATTTTGTATTTCAACCCTTTGGAAGTATGAGTGTATTTCAAGCAACTTTTCTTTTGTTTCAGATCATGATTTGGATTCTCTTAATAGTTTCGTACTTGATTCTTAGTAGAAGAATGTTGCTCAAATTGTTGACCTTCTTGGGACTTATTTTTGTTTTTGAATTAAGTCATTTAATTAAAGCTCTGATATCTTGGAATTATTATCCAGGCCTGATCACCGGATTATTATTTCCTATTATTGGATTTTTCTATTGGAAGGAATTGATCAAAAATTGGATTTCTCATGTTAAGAAAAATTGAGATGTTAAATAGGATAATAGAAAAAATGGCGGGAAATGGGGCGACTGGAACTTTCAAGATGTGAAGATTTCACACCATTTTGAATCCAGGATTCAGGTTGGTCCCGCCTGCCAATCACCTACGTAGCTGAACTTGGGTTCTTCAGCGTAGTGCTCTCCCAGGCTGAGCTATCGCCCCATATGCTCAAAGGACTGGAGGATGATTTATAAATATTGCTATAGTCAAAGCTTTAACCAGGCTTTATTTAATGATTAGAATGCTCCATCTCTATTAGGAGAATCCTTGGGAATAGGCTGACCACAATCCCACATTTCTACAATCTTTCCATTTTTAAAACGAAAGAGATGAACAACAGCAACCTCTACCTCTTTTGGTTTTAATAGAACATGAGAATGCATTTTTTT
>JAGVYP010000012.1:0-18397 GCA_018303205.1 Candidatus Woesearchaeota archaeon | reverse complement strand
TATCTTTTTATTCTTTTGAGATTTCATATTATTATCACCCTACATGAATAGCTATTTTTTTAGTAATATCAAAACCTTTTACGTCTAAGCGAGCAACGAGATACCAGGTTATCCTACCTCTTTTTCCTGAAAACAGTGATGCTATTTTAATCACTTTCTCTAAAGTAGCATTTAATTGAGGCCTTAGATTAACGGGTATTTTTATTTTAAAGGGATAAGATTGATTGCCAAAACTATACTCCTTTTGGCCTGAGAGGTGTTGTTTAAAATAAAATAGTTCATGCGTTCTGGAATTGTAATTATTTCCTTGCATTTCAGTTACTTCTTCTTCTGCAAGCAAACTTATGCTTAACTCTTTTCCCAGTATCGGCTTTTTTAAAGATAAAGAAAGTGTTCCCTCAACCGTTTCTCCCGGTGCATAATTAAAATTATTCAATTGTATTTCAATTTTGCCTTTCCCAAATCCAAACATAAAAGATCACTCACATTAAATCTTCTTCAGAAATATCTAATTCATCTTCTTTTTTCTGAGCAGACTTTTTAGGAGCTTTGGGATTTGCTTCAATGATCTCTATTTTTCCAAATCTTCCTGTAGAAAGTTGGATTGCTCCTTGCCATTCATTTGCATACCCATTTTCTATTTTTATTTTGTCTCCTTCATTGACTTGATCAATTTGTTCATTCCATAAGGACAAGGTGCATTCTCCTGATTCATCTTTGATTCTTGCAGAACATACTCTTCCGGGCTTTCCAAATTTTTCAAAACTACGAACTTCTCCTTTCTCTGTAATTTTTCCGATAACTATTACTTTGCCTTGTTTTGACTGGATTTCGCTAATGAGCATAACCTACCCCCAAGTCTTTTGTAAGGGGAAAGTCTATATAAACCTATGGGTGTTTTGTCCCTCTTTCTGTATTCTTTTTTATTCTATCTTACTCATTTCTTTTTTCTCGGAGTTACCTTCTTTTTTTCTTGTTGGTTTTTTTTCATGAAGAGCGCAATTGCCAAAGCAAGAATGATTGCAACGAAGATCCCAATCAAGAGGGAAGAGGGGTTGTTTGTGCTTTCTCTTTTTTCCTCAGATGTTGGTTCTTTTTGTTCTTCATTTTCAATGCTTTGTTTTTCTCCTTGATATAAGAGTGCAGGAAAGAAACCATAAGGGATATTGACCCTGAAGTAATGCCCACCATCGCTTTTACCAATGACAACCTCTTCTTTTTCTAAGAGGGACTCATGGGAAACAAAAACATGGACTGCATTAGCTTGTTCATCGCTCATGCTTTGTTCATTCATTCTTATTGTAACAAAAGTTTGTCCAATTGCTTTTTTTTCTCCAGAAATTTCAGGAGTTACCATCATCAAAGGTACATTTGGTCCTTCTTGAAGTTTGATCTGTTCTTCCAGTGCACTTATTTCTTGTAAGGAACTAGGAAGAGGGGTTACATGCGCATCTATTTTTAGTTCTGGGGGTAAGAAATGTAATCGAATATCTAAAATAAGGTCTGCAGCGTATTCTTTCCATGTAAAAGGTCTTGGCGTTGATTGTAAAAACAAGTTTCCTACTGCTACTTTGACTACGCCTTCTTTTGCTTCAGATGCAGGAGGAGTAATGACAGTCCTTAATTTTCCTACAAGAGCGTTTTTAGAGTAAACAGGGAGTGTTGTTTCTCCATTGCTTACTTTGATCATATAATCATATCTTAGGGTGGGAATATACGCATAGGTTGTTTCTCCTTCGGTACGAAAAAGAATTTTGTTTGTAGCAAGTACTTTGTCTGCGATCATTTCTTCTGAAGTAATCGGTGATGCAAGGAGTTCTTCAAAGCTTATTGCAGGAATACTTTTTATGTCATAATTATATGTTTCAGCTGGCTCATGATTTTCATAAAAAAGTATGATCTGTTTTATGTCACACGTTGCAAGGCATCTGAACATAGGAAAAGAGGGTTTACATTCTGCAATACATCTTTCATATTTTTCTTGTAGCGCACGATCATCAAGTGCTGCAGAAGCTAAAGGAACAAAGATAGCAAGTAAAAGAATAAACAAGAACAGATTTTTTTTCATGGGGTTACCTCCACAGGTTTTCCAACTTTTTCTAAGAGTTTTTCTTTGTGCAATAAGGCAGGTAATATTTGGGGCAAGGAAGATAAAGCAACGCGTACTTGTTTTGTAGACTCCCTATCTCTAATTGTGCAATCTTTTTTTTCGAGAGAATCAAAATCGATAGTAATACAAAAAGGAATGCCTATCTCATCAGCTCGTGCATATCTTCTTCCAATGCTTCCTGATTTATCGTATTGGCACACCCATTCTGTTTTGAGTTGGTTATACACTTCTTTTGCTTTGTCCTGGAGCTTATTTACCAGAGGAAAAATACCAACCTGTACAGGTGCCAACTGAGGATGCAGATGAAGCACAATATTCCCTCTTTCAGTATTTTCTTCATACGCTTCAAATAAAAAGGCAAGAAACGCTCTGTCTACTCCTTGGGAAGGCTCTGCAGCAACATAGGGGATTACTTTTCCTTTGGTTTGTTCATCATACACACTGATGTCTTTTCCTGAAACTTTCAGGTGTTGGTTCATGTCAAATTGTGTTCTGTCTGCATTGCCATGTATTTCTTTCCAGCCAAAGGGAAATTGATATTCAATGTCAAAGCATGCTCCTGCGTAATGGGCTAATTCGGATTTTCGATGTTCTCGTAATCGCAGATGTTTTTGGTCTATTCCTAAGTGTACAAACCATCGGTGAAAGAGCACGAGCCAGTAGGTATGCCAGGAAGTTGTGAATTTCTGATCAAGAAGTTCCTCTACTTTCATGAGGGTATGGGTTCCTTTTTTTTCCTGGGCTTCTGCAGTCAGTACTTGCATTTCATAGGAGAGCATTTCCTCAATCCAAGGGCAGTCATTGATATGATCAGGATGCACAAAAAATTCTATTTCCATTTGTTCGAATTCTCTTGTACGAAATAAGAAATCTCGCGGAGAAATTTCATTCCGAAATGCTTTTCCTATTTGTCCAATACCAAACGGAAGGTTTAATCTTGCATGTTCATGGATTAATTTAAAATTTGTAAAAATCAATTGTGCTGTTTCTGGTCTGAGGTAAGCTTTACTTTTATTGTTTTGTTTTGGTCCTACTTGGGTTTCGAACATTAAGTTAAAATTTTGTACTTTTTGGAATTTTTTTTTACATTGTGGACAATTTAATTTTTTTTCTTGAATGATCTTATTGATCTCTTCTGCTCCTAAATTTTCTCCAAGAGAAAAGTCTTTGGTTGTTAAGGTATCTTGAATAAAGTGGTCTGCTCTTGTTTCAAAACCGCACTTTTCTTTATCTTCACATTTCAGAACAAGATCTGCAAAACAATCAGTATGACCTGAAGCTTCCCAAACTTTGGGATGAGCAATAATTGCTCCGTCCATTCCTACCATGTCTTCTCTGCTGTGAATAAACGTTTTCCACCAATGTCTTTTGATATTATTTTTAAGCTCTACTCCTAAAGGGCCATAATCAAAGAATCCTGCAAATCCACCGTAAATTTCACTCGTAGGATACACAAAACCTTTTCTTTTGCAAAATGAGGCCATATCTTCAATGGAAAGCTGTTTTGTCATGGTTTTGTCGTGGTTGAGCAGGGTATTTAAATATTATGAAACCGTATTTTTATTTCTTATCAGTAATAACAAAGACCAGGCAATATTTATAAATACTGTGCTCCCTAGAGATAAGTGTGGGGTGTTGTGGCTATGAATAATATAAAAAAGGTCTTTGCGATCGGTTGTATCTTTCTCATACTTCTTTTTAGCGCAGGTTGTGGTAAACAAAAAATTACGCAAGAAGAAACGATCACGGTTGGTTTTATTTCTCCTTTAACAGGGGATGTTGCTAATTATGGGGAATCAGCAAGAGGAGGCGTAGAACTTGCTCTTGAAGAAATCAATGCGCAGGGTATCAATGGTAAAAAGATGAACGTGATTTATGAAGATGGGCGTTGTAATGCAAAAGATGCAACGCTTGCAGCACAAAAGTTGATCAATCAAAATGGAGTTTATGTTATCATGGGTGGTGTTTGTTCTTCTGAAACTTTAGCTGCAGCTCCTCTTGCAGAAGAAGCTCAGGTCGTTCTTGTTAGTTTTGCATCCTCAAGTCCTGATATTACGAATTCAGGAGATTATATTTTCAGAACATGGCCTTCTGATGCAGGTCAAGGAAAGAAGATTGCAGAAAAAATGATTGCTGATGGTATTAAAACTGTTGGCATTGTGCATCCTAATTCAGATTATAATCTTGCACTGGCAAAGGCTTTTACAGAGAGTTTTGAAGCGCAAGGAGGAAAAGTTGTTCTCAGAGAAATGTATGAACAAGATGCTAAAGATTTTAGAACTCAATTATTAAAAGTAAAAGCAGCACAAGTAGAAGCAATGTATATTATTCCTTATGGTGAAGGTGGCTTAGTGATGAAACAAGCAAGAGAGCAAGGAATTTCTGTTCCTCTCTACGCGTCTGAAACTGTGGGAACTCCAGAAGTGGTAGCTGATGCAGGTGGAGCAGCAGAAGGTGTTATTTATGCAACTCCTGCTTTTGATGCAGAATCCAGTTCTGCAAAAGTATTTCTTGAGAAGTATGTTTCCAAATATGGAAAAGAGCCTAGCTTTGGTGTTGTAGCAGCAACAGCGTATGATACTGCTCATCTTGTTGCAGATGCACTCCGCACAGGAGAAGATGCTAATGCAGTTAAGCAATACTTGTACAATGTTCAAAATTATGCAGGTGTAGCAGGAACGCTGACTATTGATGAGCACGGAGATGCACTCAAAGATTTCCAATTAATGGTTATCCATGAAGGCGCTTTTATTCCTCTTGAAAAACTTCCCAAGGTTACCTTAAGCAATAAGGTTATGATAAAGCAAAATGATGAAAGCCTTGATGTTACTCCCGTACAAGTAAAAGCAGGAGAGGTCCAGTTTACCATTGAAAATACAGATACCATTAAAATCGTTACAGGCATAGAAGGAAATGGTCTTGATAACGTGTATGAAACAGAGTCAAAAAAGAAAACAGAAATAAGTCTTGAGTTACAGCCAGGTGATTATCTTATTTATGATGCTCTGGGAAGTAGAAAAAACCAAGGTAGGTTTGCGCCTTTGGAGGTTCTGGCATGAGAAAAGTATTCATCGCGTTTTTATTTCTTTTTTTAGTAGGTTGTGCTGCTCCTGAAGAAATTTCAGAATTGCCAAGAGAAGAAAAAGATCCAGAACTACCGGTAGAACAACCCCAAGACCAACAGATTGTTGAAGTTCTTCCTCCTCAAGAGGTTGTTTTACCACCTGAAGAACCTGCAAGGGGTAACGTTCCAGAAGTGCAACCTACGGAGCAAGTACAAGAAGTGCAAGAGTCTCCCCAAGAAAAACCTCAAGAAATTTCACCCTTAGTCTTTGATCCTGTTGTCTTAAAAGAAGGTACTTTTAGGCCTATTCAACAATCAGTTCAGGGTACTGCGCGTTGGCTTAACCATAATGGGGATAAGAAATTTCAATTACATGCTTTCCGGGTTAATAATGGTCCTAAACTGCACTTATATCTTGCACGACATCCGAATCCTTCCAAAAAAATTGAACTAGGAGAAAAAGACGAAGGCTATCTTGATGTGGGTCCTTTAGAAACGTATTTTGGAACCCAGATGTTTGATTTGCCTGATGATCTGAGTCCTAGCCAGTATGATTCTGCTGTGATTTTTTCTGAAGGTTATAATGTCATCTATGCAACAGCTCCACTAGAAAAACCGTAATAGTGCTATAAAGCTGTACCGTCTTCAGGTCGAGCGATTTGATGAGAATAATAGACAAAGCTGGAGGGGTTGCTCCCTTCGGGACCTCAGCGAGATATCTATGAGAAGAATGGCTTCGCGAGAAGACGGTACAGCTACAGAAAAATAAAGGATTAAAAACCGTAAGTTTTTATATAAGAAGTTCTCAAAATTGCTTAAGAAGCTCAAGAAGAGCTTAGCTTTTACTATAACGGAGGTCATGAGCATGAGACTACTATTTGTTTTGATTGCATGTGTTCTTCTCCTTGTTGCTTGCAGTGAACAACCTGCACAACAAACTGAAGATCAAGAAATACCAGCAGAAGTACAAGATCAGGAATTGCCTATCGAAGAACCTGCCGCGCCAGTTGAAGAAGTTGCTGTGCAAGAACCTGTCAAAGAAGAAAAGAAAATGGAAACTACTGCTCCAAAAGAAGAGCCTAAAGAAGAAATGAAGAAAGAAGAAGTAACTGCTTCGCCAGCTCCTCAAACTTCTGCTGCTCCTCTCAAAG
The DNA here is from genome assembly GCA_018303205.1 of Candidatus Woesearchaeota archaeon. Taxonomy (GTDB): domain Archaea; phylum Nanobdellota; class Nanobdellia; order Woesearchaeales; family JAGWAF01; genus JAGVYP01. The sequence goes on along the minus strand of JAGVYP010000012.1, from coordinate 12,072 downwards.
AAGGTATTGTGAAAGCAGGAACATTCCATTTTGCGGAGCGTGAAGTCACTGGGAAAGTGGAACTTCATGTTATTAATGGAAAAAAGGTGCTCAAACTTGTTGAGTTTAGCGTGCAGAACGAAAACCAGAAGCCCATCCATGTGGTCTTATCCGGATTTTCCAATCCTCGAAGTTCAGCACAGCTGGAAAAAGAAGTTTATACTGATCTGGGTGAGTATGTTGCTGGCCAGGATATGTATAATATTCCGGATAATGCAGAATTGGGTAACTTCTTAACTGCAGCTATTTACCTGCCTGGACCACCTCAGATTATCTTTGGTACAGCGCCCCTTACCCCTGTGGCGTAAGGTTTTTTGAATTTTTTTTCTTATTTATCTTTTCTTATTATTTTTTTTTCTCGGAAGATTATCACGGAGGTTTACTGCATATCTTTTTTGGATTGCCATCTTCAAAATTCTTTATTGTTTTAATATAAGGTCCTGTCTCCCAGGATGGGGCTTCCCCCGACAATGTACGCTATTCTTTTTGTTGATTGAATTTTGACCTGAGGATGGCAATCCAGACAGGTGTTTATAAGAATACTTTTATCCTATTTTTACTCCTGCAAAGCTTTGCGTCATTTCTTTTTTTTGAGAAAGTTGTTCTTTTATGTGGTCGCTAAATAAGGGTATTTTGACAGGTGTTGCAAATTTTGCGAAGTTTGATGAGATGATTGCTTCTCCTTTGTCAAGGGATGCGATGTTTCTGTCATCATCACTTAAGTCTTGGGATGCACTTTCAATGAGTGCTGTTCTTTCAGGTTTCATTTCTGTTCCGAGAATAATTTTGGTGTTCATATTTGCGAGTATTTGTCTGGGGATAAGTGAAGGTAATTGAGTAATTGCTATGAGTCCTACTTGGAATTTTCTTCCTTCTCGAGCAAGGGTTGCGAAGATGTTGTCTCCTTTTTCGAGCACATCTGTTCCTAAGACGCGGGGTGCTTCTTCAAGTACAATGGAAATGACGGGTTTTTCATGAAGTTGTCCTTTGCTTTTGTAATATTTGTATTTTTTAAACACTTCATGGGTGATAAGGCTTCCGATGAGGATTTCTACAGGTCCTGAAAAATAAGAGGTATCTACAATGACGGTTTTTCCTTCTTCAAGATCTTTAACGATTTCATGAATGGTGTTCTTTCCTGTTGCTACGTCAAAAATTCCTCGTGCTTCTAAACCGTATTCTCCTATTTCAAGGTCTAAGAGAGAGGTAAGTCTTCTGCGGACCACTGCGATCGTTCCTTCATGAAATCCTTCTCCGTTGTTTTCTAGCATGATTTGTGCAATCCAGTTTTCTTTGTATTTTTTGTAAAAATAATTGAGTGCTTCATATTGGGGTGTGCTCCAGTCTACAACGCCTTGGAAGTGATGGGGTTTTATGAGGGAAAGATGAAATTGGAGTGTTCGTGCTCCGGGAGGAGCATCATGGGGAGTGTAGTACACTACTTTTTCGTGTTGGGAATGGTCTTTGAGTCCAAGCTTATTTCTTCCATAATACTCATCATGGGGGTCTAGCACGAGAATCCCGCAATAGGGTTTGTCGAGGGTATCCCAAAGTATGCAGGACATGAGATTGCTTTTTCCTCTTCCGGTTGTTGCAGGAATAAGTACGTGATGAGTAAAGACTTGTTTTCCGTCAAGATACAGAGGAACATCCAAGACATTGTTTCCACTTCGTAAATTTCCTATGTACAAAGCATGTTCTGGTTTGGTCAGAAATGCAAGATCTTCTTTGGTGACTGCTCTGACTGAAGAAAAGAAAACAGGAAGTGTTTTGCTGACCATGGCTTTTCCTTCTTTGACACTGATCAGGTTTTTGATGCGTGCAAGAGTATAATTTCTTAAGCCGGGATCCATAAAGAGAAAGTCTGCGTTTTGTTCCATTTTCATACCACTAACTAATTCAAGGTTTTGTTGGGAAATTTGTGAGCCATAGAGCAAGTCAAAGACTTGGAGGATCATGGTTCCTTGTTTGCTTTCTCCGACAAGGAGTTCTCCTAATTGGAATTCCTCCTCATTTTTTTGTCTGACAAGAATGTTGCCAAAGGTTCCGGAAAGCACGAGTCCTTTCATAAAAAGAAGAAATCCTTGTCGTTATTTAAATGTTGTGAGTCATCTTTCTTGTTTTCTTATGATCTTTTTTCTTATCTCTCTCTATTATTCCTTTTCTTTCTTTGAATTTTTGTTTGTTTCCTTTTTTTTTTAAAAGAAATAAAATATCTTTAAATAAAGATGATGCGAAAGATCAAGTGAAAAACTGAAGAATTGAAAATAAAAGATAGGAAAAGATGGAAAGAGAAAAAAATGTTCCGAAAGAATTTTAAAGAGCAAAAAATGAAAAGGAGTGATGGCTGCTGTTGAGCGATTATTGGAAGGCGCGAGAAAAGAATTAGCAAAAGTAAGAGACATGCTGGGGAAAAGTCATTTCAGAGAACGCCAGCAGGCACTTTTGAAATCAAAACAGCTCGAAGAAGAGCAGATTCCTTCTCCCCAGTCTTTGCTCGATGAACAACATTCCTTTTCCTCCTATGAAGAACAACTTCAAGGCATGTTACAGCCTGTTGCATCACTTGATGCTTCTCAAAAGAAAAAATCTGTTCATCATAAGAATCCTATTAAACGAAAAAAGAAGAAAAAATGAAAAAGGCTTATCGCCTTCTTCTGCTTTTTTTGGATTTTCCAGCACGTGCAGCTTTTCTTTTTCTGCCGCCACGTGACATGACTGCTCTACTAATATCTCCTTGTTTATCGACGAAATAAAGGTATCCAGATTCTTTTCGCACACCTGCTTTTGCTACTTTCTGTGCTTTTCCTCTGCTTCTCTTTTGTCCGCGTGCCATGCTTGCACGGGAAATGTCGCCTTGTTTATCGACGAAATAGAGATATCCGGTTTCTTTTTTTACACCGACTTTTGTTACTTTTTGTGCCATCGTATTTCCCTCCACTTTTGGTATTTATCGAGGAGCTTTGCTCCGCATAAAGGTCTCTTCGACTGCTGACATTTATAAATCTTTCGTATTTTCCCTCGAGAAAACAATTTTTTCTGTTTTTATCGTCGGAAAAATAGAAAAGATCATTTTCTTTTTTTCCTTCTCTTTCTCTGCTTTTCTTTTTCCTTTTGCTTTTCTTTGTCGGAATAAAGTTCCAAGAAGAGATCTCTAAATAGAAAAGTATATAAACAATCTTCCTCAAGACTGAGGAAGAACGGTGGTGACGCGGTGATTGATGTTATAAAGAGGTTTATTACCAAAGTTCTTCGTGATCTTTTTGGAAAGAAAAAACATATTAAAATAGGATTGTATGGTCCTCCGAATGGAGGAAAGACAACGCTTGCAAATCGTATTTGCAAAGATTGGCTTGGTGAGGAAATGGGTCCTGTTTCGAATATTGCTCACGAGACGAGAGAAGTTACTGTGAAGGAACAAGTGAACATTAAATCCCAGGGAAGAGAGCTTTCTTTCAGTTTGGTAGATACTCCCGGTATTGCTACGAAAATTGATTATGAAGATTTCATGAAAGTGGGCATGACTGAAGCAAATGCAAAGAAGCGTGCAAAAGAAGCAACAAAAGGAGTTATTGAGTCTATTAAATGGCTGGATGAAATGGATATTGTTGTTGTTGTTTTGGATGGTACCAAAGATCCTTATTCCCAGGTCAATGTAACGATTATTGGTAATCTGCAAGCAAGAAATATTCCTGTGCTTGTAGTTGGAAATAAAATTGATTTGAAAAAGGCAAACATCAAAAAACTACAGTCAGCATTTCCGCAGTATGAAGTTATAGGGATCTCCGCAAAGTATGGGAAGGAAATTGACAAGTTTTACGAAGGCTTGTTTGCGTTAGCTGGATAAAAGATGGTAACCCTGCAATTTGTTCCCTATACGGAAATTGAAACCTTGAGTTCCCTAGGAAGAATTAGGAAACTCCTTAATATTGCAAAACAGGATAAGATTGTGTTGCTCCAAGGAAGATTAAAGACAGAGGAAGAAGCAGAGCTCATTAAGACCACTATGGAAGAGATCAACAAGGATTTTAGAGGAATTGAACTCGCGGTTATTAATCCTGATAAAGATAGCACGGGTATGCAAAAATTGCGTTATGGTTTTTTTAATATGCTGCTTGGTAACAGACAAGGCTTAACCATCATCGGTCCTGCTACGGTAGTAAAGCAAATCAAAAAGGATCCTACAAAAATAGAGTTGCTGATGGAAAAAACAAGGAGAAGCAGGAGAAGATAAAAGCAAGATGCCACATCAATGTGTACGTTGCAACATTTTTTATGATGATGGTGCTAAAGAAATTCTAGAAGGCTGTCCGTGTGGTGCTCGCTTATTCTTTTATATCAAAAAAGAAAAACTGGAAGCTGCACGAAAAGAAATTAAGGAACTCAAGCTTACTCAAGATGATAAGAAGCAAATAGAGGAAGATGTTTATGAGTTGATTGGTGTTGAGCAGCCTGAGGATATTCCTGTTATTCTTGATTTTGAAGCTATTCGCGTTTTGCGTCCTGGAAAATATGAGTTAGATTTAGTAACGCTGTTTAAAGGAGAGCCTCTTATTGTGAAGCTTGAGGAAGGAAAATATTTTATTGACGTTGCTGAAACCTTCAGAATATTGGGAGAAGGCAAAGAAAAGAAATAAGGTGATAAGGGACTTTTTATTCACATTCATAATCTTCAAATTCTGCAGGATTTGTTTCTTGTGTATACTCTTTATTAATAAAAATACAGCTGTTCATATCTTGTTTAGCACAGGCATCTGTAGGGGTGATAAAAGTTGTTGGTATTTTTTCTAAGCAATGAATTTTTAAGTGATAGGTATCATGAGTTCCTTCAAAATAATTTTCATATTTTATTTTTATTATCTTTATTTTTGTTCCTTTTTCTAAAAGTTTTGAATCATAATATGATGATCCTTGATTGAGAGCATCATTTGCAAAATTAAGAACTGAGAGGTAACCTTGACCACTACGTTTTCCTATATTCAGATAAAGAGGTTTTTCTCCCGTCACCTCAAATGTTTTTTCTTCGAAATAAGTACTTTTGATATCATGGGTCAATTCGTCTGTTATTGTTGATCCAAATAAGAGTACAGCTATGATAATAAAGAGAAGAAAGGGGATGCCTATAAAGATTGAACCTATAATAATCAAAATGATACGCAATTTTTTATGTCTTTGTGTTATATCTGTCATTTTATGAAGTATGTCATCATAGAAGAGTATAAAATACTTTATATATCTATCTGAAGTTTTAAAACAATTTCTTATACCATTTCCAAAATCCTTTCTTTAAATTTCAGAAAGTCTTTTTTTGCTACTCTTCCTCCTGCTGCAGGAATGTGTCCTCCACCGCTTCCTTGTAATCCTGATAATGCTTTTTCTACAAGATCATTCATTTTTACTTTCTGGTCTTGTCTTCTCAAGCTTAACGTGTACCCTTTTTTTTGTTTGTCAAGGGAAGCAAGGATCATGGTTTTATGAGGTTCCTTCATGCTTAAGATCGTGCTGAGATTTGATTTAATATTATATTTTGGGGTAATGACATAAAAGATGAGTTCTTTTTTGGGATAGAACTCTGCAAGTTTTTTCATATTTTTTTTGTAATAGTCTATCTCTTTTTGTACGAATTTTTGGTATTTTTTGAGTTCGCTTTGGAGCACTTCTTCAGGTTTTTTTGCTTTCCAGAGAATAGCAAAAACTCTTTTTACTTTACGATAATCATAGCACTCTGTTTGTGAGCAGAGTTCTGCAATCTTTCCAAAGATCATGTCAAAGGGGTTTTTTGTGGTTTGATATCCATGCTTTGTAATCTCATTGTCCACAAAACTTTTCCATTGAAGGTAAGCCATATCCCCAATAATTCCCGGACATGCTTTCCATGCATAGGGGGTAAGATTAACATGTCTGCTCCAAAGATCATAACAAAGTTTGGCAGTGCAGTAGCGTGAAGGATCTACAGGAGAATGTATCAATTGAGGCTTTAATAAAAGTACATTTTGAGGAACTTTTTTTTCATAGATCTTATGATGATCAAAAATAACAAGGTCTGCAAATGCTGCTGCAGCTTTGAGTGTTTTCGGATTCTGATCAATTGCTTTGTCTGTGGTGATAATTTTGTTAATTTTTTTCTTTTTGAGTATTTTGATAGTTTTTTCCGTGAGTGGTATTTCTCCTGGTTTTTGGTACATGATATGATCAATTTTTTTTCTGCGAATCAAGAGAATGGCATGTGCTGTAATGACGCCAGAACTGATGCCATCAGGGTCAAGATCATGGATGAGTGCAATTCTATCTTTTGAGTGCAAAGAGTGTGCAAATTGGTCAAAACGCTGAAGCAAGTTCATTTTCGAAAGAAAGAACTGATAAAAGAGAGGGAGTCATAATTTAGTAATCGCCATCCTATGGTAAGAAGGATAAATAAGCAGAGTGCATAGAAAAGATATTTTATTACTTTTTCCGAATTCTGTTCTTTGCATATTGTTTTGGTCATGTTCATCATCTTTTTTATGTTTCATTCTTTTTTTGAAAAGAAAAAATGGCGCTTTTGGCGAAAGAAGTCAAAGCGCCAGATTTTCAGATTATGGGAGGGAAGGAATGGGACAGATTATACCTTATCGTATAATCTTCCTATCTCCATAGCTATTAGGACGGTTGTGTAACTTGTTGTGTTGCAACTGCTAACACTTCTCTTGAATCTGTACCATCCACGCCGTATTCAGCGAAGCCGCTTTTTACTTTAATGCCGGCTTGTTCAAGTTGTATTGTTATTTTTTTGTTCGTCTTTGCCAATTGTTTCTTTGATTGTTGCGGGCTTACCACAACAAAGGAGTCTGTGATTTGCATGAGCATTCTGTTGTGCATATGCAGGTCGTGATTGGAATAATACCTGCTAAAGATGACATCTTGTTTGCTCATGTTGCTTTCAATGGTCTTTCCTATTTCAATGAGAACATCAGTTGGAGAAAGAGCTGCGAGTTTTTTATGATCGAGCTCTCTAATTTCTACAACCATCATACTGTAGGTTGTTTCAGGAGTCTCCTGTTCAAGTGGATTTTTTTTAATGATTTTTGTGATCATAGGAACATCTCTTTTCTTATCTTGTTGGATTGCAGGGAACTGTTACCAATCCGAGATAACGTTGCACATCCCTTGCTAATGATCGTGCTTCTAATTCTTGTACAACTTCTCCATGTCCAGTTAACCCAAGTGTCAGAGCAAGTTGTCCAAGGTGATCATATAAACGTGTTTGAACAGCACGTTCATATCTTTGTTGTGGTGGGCCGGGAATTGCATGTGCAAGCATGAGGTTTGTTAGGCCTTCCATGACATGTCCCGTTGCTGTGATAATATGTTCAGCGGTGAGCTGTGATGCGTGAATAATACTTTCTGCTGCGTGATAAATCATGGCAGCTGGATTTTGATGACCTTGATGATTTTGTTGTATTGTGATGTTTTCCGTGATGTTTTCCACCTGTTAAGAAAAAAAACAAGCGTGTTTGGGTCAAGCAGGCATTTAGCTTGGGCACTTAGCTCTGCTATAAGGGTTCATGCGAGTTGGTGCCTTGCGTTCAGCATGAACTTCCAAAAACACGACTTTGTGTTTTTTTCATATTTTCACTCTTTGACGCTTTTAGCGTCATACTCTTTGTAGTCCAAAGATTTATATATACCTAACGTACGTACAACACGTTAAGTACGTTAAGTATATACTTTGTAATAAAAAGAGGTACTCATGCACACGCGAAAACTTGTCAAAGCAGGACAAACTTCTCACACGGTTTCTTTACCCAAAGCGTGGTTGGAAAAAAATAATCTTACACGGGGCTCCTTGGTTTATCTTCAGGAAAAATCAGATCATGAATTGAGCATTACACCCCACCAAAGGGAAACGCAGCAATCTCAAAAAAAAGAAATAACGATTCCTGTAGAAAAAAAAGAAAAAGGTCAACTCCAAAGAGAACTTACCTCTGCATATATCAATAATTATAGTTTAATCACTTTCATAGGCATTACTCACTCAGAGCAAGTAAAAGCCATTCGTTCTATCATTGAAGAATTTGTAGCCTTAGAAGTCGCAGAACACACTTCATCAAAAGTGGTTGTGAAAGACTTCCTAAACTTGGAAGAAATTTCTATTGACCAAACCTTGCGAAGAATGGACATGATCATTCGTTCTATGCTGAAAGATTCTTTGCAGACCATAGAAAAAAAGCAAGTTCTTGAAACGATTGAGTACCATGATGCAGATGTGAATAAATTGTATTTCTTGCTTTTTCGTCTCTTAAAGAGTGCTTTGCAGGATCAACAAATGGCTGAGCGTTTCTCTCTTTCAAATAATGACATCCTGAGCAGATGGTATCTTATTGTTAATCTGGAAAACCTTGCTGATTGTGCAAAAACTATTTCTGAACTACTTACTCATGTAGAAAAAGAACAAGATAAACAAGAAATTAAAAAAGTATATGAAGAACTTCATAGCTCTTATGAGATCGCTATGAAATCTTTTTTTACGAACGATAAACAACAAGCAGAAGAAGTTGCAAAAAAACGTGTTCCTTTTTTTGTTCAATGCGCTTCTTATCTGAAAAAAAATCAAAATCTTCAATCAGCACTTCTCGTTGAGCAATGGAAAGAAATGAAAACGCTTATTTGTAATGTTGCGAAGATTGTGATGGACCATGAATAATCTCCAAACTCTTGCGCAGTCCTCTCTTTGGAAGAATGTTCAAGATCATTTTGCAAAACAGTATCAAGTAACATTTCTCCTCCTGGATAAAGATGCAAATCTCCTACTGCAATCAGGAAATTTACCTTATGTGTATCAACTCATGTTGAAAAAGGGAAAAACGGAAGAACAGACAAGATTAAAATTTTGTATAGACTCCTTAAACTCAAAAGGGACTATTCATGTTTCTCTTTCAGGATTACTTTATCTTGTCCATCCTCTTCTTTTACAAAACACTGTACAAGGTGCGCTTTGCATTGCAGGTTTGAGAGATCATCGTGATCTTACTTCCTATTTTGAACATATTGCTCCTTCCTTGTCTTTGGAAAAAGAAGAAATGAACGATGCAGTTCAAACCATTCCCATCACTGAAGAATTTTCTCTTGAGTCTTTAAGAAAAATGCTCGAAACCCTTGCTCACTTGTTTCCCGTACTTGCACAGGCAGACGCGCAAGCTTCTGCGCAAATAGCACAGTTAACTGAGCTTAAAAAAATGAGTGAGCACTTTGAAAAAAGTCTTGACACTGAAGACATTCTTGATGTGCTCAGCAAAGCATGCATCGAACAGTATCATGCGCTTAATTGTGTTATCCTTCTTCTTGATCAGAAGAGAAGGCATTATTATGTCCAAGATAATCTTCTTCCTTATGAAGACATAGAGCACGTTGTTCTTCCCCACCTTAAAAAACATAAGCAAATTTTATTTGTTGCTAATCTCAAAAATGATTTTCTCTTTACGCATGTGCTTTTTGGAGAAAAAAATGCTTCGTTGCTTGCGCTTCCTTTAGATGCGAATGCAAATCAGCTCTTCTTTGTATATAGCAAGCCTGAGCGTGAATGGTCTGATCAGGAAATTCAGGGAATCTCTTCTTTGGCTTTGCGTGCGCGTGGAGCTCTTGAAAAAGCTTCTCAGTTTTCTTCTGTGCAAGAACATGCGATGCATGATAGCCTTACTACACTTTTGAATAAGAACTTTTTTCTTCAGCATTTGCAACAAACCCTTGAAGAGGGGAGAATAAACAGTCAGGCAACTTCTTGTATGATGCTTGATCTTGATAATTTCAAAATCTTGAATGATACGTTAGGTCATCAAAAAGGTGATGAGATTTTGCGCCATATTAGTATGTTATTACAGAGCAATATTCGAAAGCAAGATGTTGCTGCTCGTTATGGCGGTGAGGAATTTGTGGTTGTTCTTCCTCTTACTCAACAGGATGAGGCTCGTGCGGTTGCAGAACGTGTAAGAGAAGCTATAGCAAAAACTCCGTACGCTGGAATTTCTCTTACCATAAGTATAGGAGTTGCGAGTTCTCTGAATTCTTCTTCCTTAGTAAGTGAGCTCATCAGAGCAGCAGATCAATGTTTGTATGCTGCAAAAGCTGCTGGTAAAAATTGTGTCAAATCAAGCATCATTGTTGACCGTTCTCTGGGTTCAATCCAAGTTGATACGGTCAATGAAATGTATGTGGGGAAGTAAATGGATTATATGAAAAGTTATTTTTCAAAAATTATTGATGATTATGATACTGTAGCTGATGCTGTTGTGATGAAAAATGATGAACTACACACTTGTTTAGCAAATGTTCTTCCTTTTGAAAAAGACAAAAAGATTTCTGTTCTTGATTTAGGTTCTGGTACAGGTCATGGCATGTCTTTGATCTTAGAAAGATTCCAAAACGCAAAAGTCACTGGAATAGATTTTTCAAAGAAGATGATTCAAATATCAACTGAAAAATTAAAGCCATTTGGAGAGCGGGTAAAATTGATCGATCAAGATTTTCGTGATAGTATCTTTTCTGAATCTTATAATACTATGGTTTCAGCAATTGCAATTCATAACATTACTCATCAACAAAAAGAAGTTTTATTTCAAAAAATATTCAATGCGCTCAAAGATGGTGGAATTTTTGTCAATGCTGATTTTATAGAAGGAGAGTCAAAAGACATTCATGAGCACTACAGACAGATTTATAGCAAGTATATGCAAGAACACCTTTCTGGAGAGGAATTAACGGTTTGGCTTCATCATGCTTTTGTCGAGGACATGCCCATGAAATTGACAGAACAATTCTCTTTACTTAAAAAAATAGGTTTTAAAGATATTACATTACATTGGCAATTTGGTATGGAAGCGGTGTATAGTGCGAGAAAATAAATGCTAGGTTCTTATTTCCCGCTTACAATTTCAACCACATCTTTATGTTGGAGTACATGATCTCTTCCGATGGTCATTTTTGTTTTGACATTGATAGCGCGAATGAATTTCTTTCCAAAATCGGTGTGTAAGCGGTAGGCAAAGTCAAGTGCTGTTGATTTTGCAGGCATGAGAAAACAATCAGGTAACACTCTTCCATGGGAATCGACTAAATTATTAATTCCTCCGGGATAAATTGCGATATACTTCAGGACTTCTAGTACCATCGTATCTAATACGTGTTGTACTCCTGTGCTGTTATATTTTTCTAACATATTTTTTTTAATAAAATCAAGACCTTTTTTTTGTGCTTCATTTAATTTGGATTCATTTTTTATAACAAAATCTTTTTCTCCTGGAATATAGTCAATCATGCCATGTTTTGCTGCTTCTTTTAATGCTAATTCACTCTCTGCGCTGCATGCGATCATCATATAGTGGGGAAATGTTTTTTGTAATCGTTCAAAATTTGCAAAAGCTCCGGGAATATCTACTTTATTGCATGCGAGTATCATAGGCTTTGTTTTTTTTCTGAGTATTCCTGCTATTTTTTTCAGGTCATCTTCGTTCCAAGCAGTCAAATCTTTCTGGTGCAAGTGGAGTTCTTCTAGTGTTTTTTCTATCATCACTTGGTCTACGCGTAATCCGCTGAGTTGTTTTGCTAGTGCAACACTCACTTTTGTTTTTTCTTGTTGTACTTGTCTCGCAAATTTTTCCCATCCTTTTTGGAGAATTCCAAAATACCACATGTCTAATTCTACTTCTAAAAATCGAATATCTTCTCCAGGATCATAGCTTAAGGGTTCAACAGCTTCTCCTTTTTCGTTCACACTTCCAGAAACATCAATAACATGAATTAATGCATCTGCTTCATTTAAATCACTGAGAAATGCATTGCCTCTTCCTAATCCTTGATGTGCTCCGGGTACAAGGCCTGCAACGTCAAGCATTTCAAAGGGAACAAATCTCTTGTGCTGAAGGCAGTATCCTTCTCGAGGATTGCATTGCTTGTTGAACTCCTGGTCTACGCATGCTATTTTAACAAATCCTATTCCCCGATTAGGTTTTATCGTTGTGAAGGGGTAGTTAGCGATTTCTGCTTCTGCTAAGGTTGCTG
>JAGVYP010000011.1:15182-36105 GCA_018303205.1 Candidatus Woesearchaeota archaeon | reverse complement strand
ACAGAAAGCAAAGGCATACCCACTAAAGCGCCTTCTAATTCTTTGGCTGCGATCTTTACACCTGTCGCTGCATGCGCCACTTTAACAGAAACATATTTTGTTTTTTTCTCGCGCATATCAGCATGCGGATAAGGTTCAAATAACGCCTTCACTTTCGTTACAATAGGACCGTGAAGACCCGCAATCACAATAGTATCATTTACTTTAAGAGAACCATCATACAAAATAACATCAACAGTAGAGCCTAAACCCTTATCCTCTTTTGTTTCCAAAACCGTTCCTTTCGCAGGACCATTAACATGAATTTTCAAACTTTGTTCAAGGTACTTTTGTGCAAGACCAATTAAGACCATCAACAATTCAGGTAAACCTTCACCTGATTTTGCAGAAATGGGAACAATAGCAACTTGCTGCGTATAATCTTGGACTCTGTCAAACCTATCTGCATTGATATTTTGAAGTTCATTTAATTTGCCTACTAGTTCATACATTTTTGTTTCAAGAACCTGAATTGTCTCAGGTTTTTGTTCCGGAAGAGAAGAAAGAAGAAAAGTATCTTTTTTCTGCCATCCTTTCAAAAGGTCAATTTTATTCGCTGCAATAATAAAAGGAGTTTTTGCAGATTTTAAAATTTCCAAAGCTTCAATCGTTTGAGGCTTAAAACCTTCATTAATATCAATAACAAGAATTGCGATGTCAGCTAATGCACCACCTCTTTTTCTTAATGAGGTAAAGGCTGCATGTCCTGGAGTATCAATTGCTAATAAACCGGGAATAGTGATATTTTGATTTTTTAACAGATCTTTACAAACTCTTTTGATCGTTTCAATAGGAATAATAGATGCACCAATAGATTGAGTAATTAATCCTGCTTCGCCTTCTGTTACTGTGGTAGATCTGATCTTATCGAGAAGAGAAGTTTTTCCATGATCGACATGGCCAAGAACGCTGATTAATACTTTTCTGATCATAGGAAACACCCATGGTTTGTTAAGTTTGTTAGTATTATAAGAAGGTTTCGGCACAAACTTTATTTTTTTCTATATTTTAATTAAATAAAATGCATCTTGAAACATACCTGAATTTGGTTGCTACTCATGAGTAGGGAAGTACCCTAATCTTTATATATAAGTTTCCCTTCCCGGGTAGTAACAAAATGCTTGTTCTGCAAAGGACAAAATTTTGGGGGGAAACAAAATGAACGCAATGAAAGGAATGTTGTTGGTGCTTACCTTGCTTTTCAGCATGGCAGTAGCACAAGCAGCGATTGTTGTAGAAAGTGTAGAGGTAAATGACATTACCTTGCAACAAGGCGCGACCACCAGATTAGATATTCTCAAAGGCAACGTACTTGATGTCCAAGTGTTATTCCACGAGGACCAAAGTGACAGGGATGAAATTGAATTAGAAGCATTTATCTCTGGATTTGAACATAATGATTTCGAAAGAGCAAGAGACAGTGTAGGACCTTTTGATATTGACCAAAATGTGAGCTATGTCAAAAACTTACAATTGCGCTTGAGCAACGAATTTGAAGAAGATGACTATCTCTTAAGAATTTTATTCACCGATAGAAATGGAAATCCAGTTATCTTCCAATACCAACTCAAAATTGATGTAGAAAGACACAGCTTGTCTATCCAAGATGTTGTTCTCAGCCCAGGCAGCAGAGTAGAAGCTGGAAGAGCTCTCCTTGCTACCGTACGCCTTGAAAACAACGGCGAAAAAGATGAGAAAGATGTACGCGTGATGGTAGGAATTCCCTCATTGGGAATCAGCGCATCAGACTACATCGAAGAAATAGAAGCTGATGTCAACGGAGAAGAAGAAGAAACTGAAGAATTGTACTTAGCAATTCCACGTTGTGCAGAACCAGGCAACTATGACTTAGAAGTTGTCGTAAACTACGATGAAGGCTTTGAAGAACTTAGAGAAGTACTCAGTGTTCGCGTAGACGAATCTGATAGCTGTTCTTTAACTAACAGCAACAGAAACAACGACAGGGAAGACGATGATGATAGAGAAGATGAAGAAGATACCCCTATGGTTAGACCAAGCCAAGATAGCGGTGTCCAAGTTATCGTCGAAAACACTGTTGCAACACCAGCACAACCAGAACCTGTTGAAGGAGAAACTGACAACAATGTACGATCAGTCCTTGAAGTGATCTTGATCATCCTCTTAGTGATCTTGGTTATTGTAGGAATCGTAGTTGGAGTCAGCAAACTTCGCGACAATAACGAAGACGAAGAAGAAGAGTTCTAGAACTCTTCAATTTTTTGTTTCCCCCCTTCTCTTTTTTTTTATTTCTTACTTTTTCTTTACCACCTTATCTATAAAAACAAAGCACTTTTTCGTAGATCATGGGATTAACAAAAAATAAGCTCTTAGAACAGGTTATCGAACATATCAGTACCAACCATGGCGATAGCACTGCGAGATGGAAACAAGCAATTGAGCTCTATAAAAGAATAAACCCTCAGTGGATTGATAAAACATCACCCTATGACTTTGATAAAGGATTTCTCACAGAACTCTGGTTACGTGCTGTTCTTATGGAAATGGTTTTTGATGCCTCAGGAGCGATTACTCTTGATCCGATCATGAACGGACAACAATCAGAACATTTTGAGGCACGATACCGTAATTGTTTTCAATTACACTTTTATTCTAGAGAAAAAAGAGAACAAGTTATAGAAACAGATATCTCAGCAAGAATAGATGACTTGTTAGTATTTTTTGAGGTCACTCTTCAATTTGACCCCTGGAGAACAAAGTTATGGCAAAAAATTTCTCAGGGACGGTTAAGAAAATTAGGTGCTATTGCAGAGGAATATGGATATCCTGATTTTGGTTATGTCATTGTTACACCCCGAGAATTAGGTTACCTTCCAGAACCTAAAGAGATAGCATTTACAGAAAAGAGTGGTATACTCACTTGTCCTCCGGTATCCAAAAGAACATTTGAGCGAGAAATGCGCGAAGCATGGAGAACGTATACCGCAGAACAATAAGAAAAGATACTTGGATGAGAAAAACCGTATCTTTATTAATTCTGGAAAAAAACAAAGGAGTAATGGGCCTATGGTCTAGTGGTTAGGTTATTATCAGAAGTTTTGAGTAAGTCTGATATGACTCCATAGATGACATCACCTTCACACGGTGGAGATCGCCGGTTCGAACAGATTTTTACAATCCCGAAAGTCCGGCTAGGCCCAGATTTTATTATGATTGCTTTAGTTTCTTTTTTTTAATTTTTTCAAATTTTTCTTAAAAAAAAGATAGAAAAGATCTATGATCGATAAAAAGATGTTCCATAAAGCAAAACTTAAATAATGGAAAGATAAGAAAAGAAGAATGGAAAAACAAGGATCACCATTGATACTTTTATCCCTTGTTGCTATTGTAGCTATCATAAGCTTGGTTTTCTTAGCACCTGAAAGAAAACAAGGTATGATTCTCGTTCCTGAAGATGCTGAAATGGCAGGACAAGCTGTACTGAGTAAGCGTTCCATTCCCTTACCGACTTCACGTACTGTTGTCTATCGTGCATTAACACCTCAAGAGATTGCACTTTATCCTTTTACACCCGGCTCAACAGGCTATTGTTCAGGACAAAAAGCAGAAACACTTCTCGGACAAGAACTCTATGTCTCTTTACATTATTGTGAACCTGCTTACTCTTCTTTTCATAATGATAAGATAGACTACACCTTGTTTTGGCAAGTGAAAAACCCCTTTACTGAATCAAGTCAACCCTATCTTAGTATGGGGATAGAAGTACCTGTACCTAGGCATACCACTTCTCTAATGACTGGACTAAGCATGGCTGATGTTACGGGTATGGATGCTGCATGCGGAGTACACGAAAAGACTGTGCCCTGTATCACTTCAGGTTATGAGATTCCCCCTGATCCCTTCTTAAAAGAGCCCTTTCCTGATGATCTAGATTGCATTGACTTTAGAGGAGGATGGCCTACCTGGCATTTTGGTCCAAGAGATTTTTACCTCGGAGATGGAAGCACAACAAGAGTTCTCTCTTTAAGTAAAGATGCTACTGCAGGCCCCTCATATCATAATTATATAGAGGCACAAAGAATGATAGACATAAAATGCCCTGAGCCAGACCCAAGGAACAAACAACAAAAAGAAAGATTAAGCAAACTTATAGACACAACAGCAATAACCAATTGGGAAGAATGGTGTGTCAATGACAAGATGTGGCATGATGACCAGATAAGAGTGATGTGTAGAAATGCTATTCCCGGACCTTGCATTGCTGGATGCTCACTTGAGGAAAGACAAAACAGCTATGAACCTTCTTCTGGGCCCTATGCATCAATTGTGAAACCAGGCCATCCTTATTACTCAAGCGGAAAAATAGGGTGGTGTATTAAGTCTATGTCAAATTGCAAATGTAAACTTATCTGTTCTCCAGCACTTACGACTATTCCAGGTGAAGGTAGATAAGTCAGCTGAGATTACAGTGATACTTTACTTTTCTGAAGTGTCAAAAATGAAATTTTTGAGCACTCAAAAACTCTTAGTTTTTGATGCAGTACCGTCTTCTCGCTTGCAATATTTTTGTCTATAAGTGACATTCTCCGACTGAGACAACCCTCTTGTCACTGTCTATTCTCTTTGTCTAAGAAGCTCGACTGGAGGACGGTGCTGCTTCAGGATACTAAACAAGTACAGATTACCGCAATCCTTAAAAAAGCATCATGGTTTTCAGGGGGTATGCCACTCTTAACTGACAAACAACAGAAAAAAGAGTTCAAAGCTGTTGCTAGCAAAGATCCTGAAAGATATTATCCTACTACTTTTCTTAAAAAAGAAGGTTTTAGCAGAAAACAATGCAAGTGTGGAACCTTTTTCTGGAGCACAACGACAAGCAAAGTATGTGGGGACCCCGGTTGCAGCGGAGGATTTAGGTTTTATGATGATAATCCAGCAAAAAATAAAATGGGTTACATCCAAGTTTGGAATCGATTTGCAAAACTTTTTGAAAAATTCGGATACACTCCTATCAAAAGATATCCTGTAGTTGCACGCTGGAACCCAGGACTAGAATATACCATAGCAAGTATTGTCTGTTTTCAACCTTGGGTCATCACAGGAGAAGTTGAGCCTCCCTCAAAACACTTGACTATTCCTCAATTTTGTCTTCGCTTTGGTGATATAGATAATGTCGGCATCACAGGAAGCCATATGACCGGATTTGTCATGATTGGACAGCACAGCTTTGTTCCAGCAAAAGAATTTGATCAAGAGCATGCATTCTCAGCACTCTACACTTGGTTTACCAAAGAATTAGGACTTCCTAAAAAGGAGATTACCATTCATGAAGACGCATGGGCAGGAGGAGGCAGCTACGGCCCCTGTATGGAATTTTTCTCAAGAGGGGTAGAACTCGCAAATCAAGTGTATCATCTCTTTGAACAAACAGCACAAGGACCACGCGAACTGAAACTTAAAGTTTTGGATATGGGACTAGGGATGGAAAGAAACGCATGGTTTTCGCAGGGAACTTCAACCATGTATGATGCAACCTTTCCTACAGTCATGGAAAAGCTACGCAACACAACAGGATTTACTGCAGATGAAAAAATTATGAAAAAATTCGTTCCTCTCGCAGGATACTTGAATGTAGATGAAATCGATGATATTGAAACTGCATGGAAAAAAATAGCAAAAGAAATCAACGTAGAGGTTGAAACACTCAAAAAAAATGTTCTGCCCAGCGCAGCACTGTATTCTATTGCAGAACATTCCAGGACTTTACTTGTTGCACTCCATGATGGTGCACTGCCCAGCAATGTAGGAGGAGGATATAACTTACGTCTGCTCATAAGAAGAATGCTCGGCTTTATCGAACAATATAACTGGAATATGGACTTAAAAGCTATAGCAGATTGGCATGCAGAATATCTTAAACCCTTATTTCCAGAGCTCACGGAACATCTTGATGACGTACATAACATACTTGATGTAGAAAAAGCAAAATTCCTCGCAACACGACAAAAATCAAGACAAACGGTTGAGAGATTATTACGGGATGACAAAAAAATTGACGAGGCACTTTTGCTTCAACTGTATGACTCCCAAGGCATTTCCCCAGAGCTTATCAAAGAAGAAGCAGAAAAGCTCGGAAAAAAAATAATGATTCCTGATAATTTCTATGGACGAGTATCTGCGCTCCACGAGAAAAAAGAACAGATACACGAAGAAAAAAAAGAATTTCCCTTGCAAGATATTGCTGAGACAGATTCGCTGTATTTCAGCAATTATCTTCTGGACACATGCAAAGCAAAAGTTTTGAAAGTACTAGAAGGAAAGTATGTTGTGCTTGACAAGACCGTATTTTATCCTACGGGAGGCGGACAATTACATGACATTGGAACGATGAATGATGAAAATGTTGTTGAAGTTCTCAAGCAAGGGATGTACATTATTCATGTTGTTCCCAACACAAAACTGAAAAAAAATGATCATGTGGTTTGCAAAATTGATCTTGCAAGAAGAAAGCAACTTGCACAACACCACACTGCAACACATATTATTAACGCTGCTGCAAAAAGAGTATTAGGAAACCATATTAATCAAGCAGGAGCAAAAAAAACAGTTGAAAAAGCCCATATCGACATTACCCATTATGAAAGCTTAAAACCCGAAGAGCTTGAAAAAATAGAAAAGGAAGCAAACAAAATTGTAAAAGAAGCGATTACCATGCATAAAAAATTCATGCCAAGAACAGAAGCAGAACAAAAATACGGCATGGGAATCTATCAGGGAGGAGTAGCACCAGGAAAAACTTTGCGCATTGTTGAAATCCCAGAAGTAGATGTCGAATGCTGCGGAGGAACACACCTGGACAATACTCGCGAAGCTGAACTGATCAAAATAGAAAAAGCAACCAAAATACAGGATGGCATTGTACGAATTACTTTCACTGCAGGAAAAGCAGCACGAGCATCAGGAACAGAAGAACACCATATTTTAGAAGAAGCAGCCCAAATCTTACATTGTGAAGTTACCGAAGTTCCCGCACGAGCTGAAGAATTGTTTACCAAATGGAAAAAAGCAAAAAAAGAAGCAAGTAAAGGAAATCTGTTGGACAAAGAACTTTTTGTCTTAACTAAAAAAGAAAAATGTGAAGGAGATGCACTCACAAAAACAGCAACTATTTTGAAAACCCAGCCAGAACACATTATCAGAACCATTGAAAGGTTTATGAAAGAATTAAACGAGATGAAGAAGAGATAAAAGAGCACGAAAGAGATCAGAAACACCCATGAACTCAAAAATCCACAAAAGAAATCTGCGCAGAACGCTTGAAGAACTGCAGCTGAAAAATACCAGTTTAAAGACTGCGAAGGTACTCTGGATAGTATTGACTATTATTACGCTTGTTACGATTATTTTACCGATTATCTTCTTTGGCTTTTATAGGCGATATAAAAAACAAGAGCAAAACAATACCACACAGATCAGGAATATCGCTGCAGAGATGGAATCTTTGGCAGGAGAAGAAAAAAATATTGAATGATAAATTTTTTTTCTTATTGATAATTTTTAATATCCCCTGGACAAAACATCCTACTCCTGATCAGATATTTCAGCAGCTCAGAGAATTTCTTTTTTTCTCAATGAGCGTGCTATACATCATAGCAGTCTTTTTCCATGCTGTTTCTGAACGAGAATCTTTATATAAAGGAAGATATTTTGTTTTTCTAAATTCTGGTTTGCCAAAATATTTGCCCCTTATCTCATCTAAATGTCTTGCCAGCGAATCCATCTCCTCCCTTAAGGATGGTATTGCCTGATAAGATACCACTTTTGCTATCATTGAAAAAACACGATCGTCTATATCCTGTTCCCATCTTCTCCGACTCAGAATCTGATACACATTTCTTAAGTGATTTGCTAGATCACGTGCATTAGACAAAATTTTAGTTTCTTCTTCACTCACCTGTTGGCTTAATGAAACAAAGAAGTTATCTCCTACACCAAAATCAATGTCAAATTTTTTAGATAATCCAAAAAGGATATTATTCACATATCGATAGAGCAAATGTTTAAAGTCTGTCATGCTTAAAGGAAGGGTGAAGGGCCCCTTCTTGGTTAAGATAGCTGATTGCCTACAGAGATAAGGATATAAATCCATCCAGACTTTATCTTTATTTATCTTCCCTTCTATATTTTCTTTATAGAATTTGCTAAAAGAAGCATTATTGATCTCTATAGCTCTGCCAGAAAAGAAATAATGATAAACATCAAAATGTATTCTTGCTCGTTCGACTTCTTTGGTTATGAGACATGTTGAAAAAAGATCTCGCTTAATGCCAAATAAAAAAAATAACTCTGTGAGTTTTATATTTACTTCTTCAAGTTTTGGTCCATAATAAAATAAGTCTAAGTCAGACGCAAAAGATTTCATATCACGAAAATATAACAATGCCTGACTATTTAGAGGGACTTCTAACTCAATCCAGACACGCTTCAAGAATAATCTGGCTAATTCCTCAATCAAGGTATTTGAACTATTCCTCACTTCCTTGCTGATGAGCAAATAAGAATTTTTTGAGCATATGAGTTTTTCCTGTTCTTTTCTTAAAAAAGCGTATTTCATCTTTAAATCCTTCAAGGAAGCATGCTGATGTGATGGTATTTGTATCAGACAAGGGAAATCTATTGGCACTACCTCTATAAATTCAGTGTCCCTTATTTCAGATTTGAATGCGCTCATATCTTCTCCTAACAATTCTTTAGACATATGACCGATAATATCAGAAAGATGATACATTGATGTCCAGACATTAGAAACATCTATACCTAAGTAAATAAGTGTGTCTATGAGTTTTTCAAGAATATCATGATGAACTCCTTTTTTTTCTAATTTACCCAATAATGAAAACAAGTAATTTTCGTGATTATTGAGAATAGAACTCCATGATTCTCTTATTAAATCTGTGACTTCATGAGATGGAAGCTCTCTTAGCTTTTTATTGATATGTGAAACCCATCTTTCCCTCTTTGTCAAAAACCACCTAGAGATGGGTAACATGTAACGAAGGTTTTTGAGCATGCTCAAAAATTTTTCACTGTGAATAGTCCATTGTCTTCCTGCCACTAGTCTCTGACTAGTGAAAAATTTTTGACATTTATAATTTATGATACGTATCAATATACCTTACGGTTCCTGAAGAAGATCTTGCAAGAATAGATCTTGTTTTTGCATACTGACGATAAAAACGAATACCTTTCAGAAAAGGACTATTGCTGATTCCTGTTGCCGCAAAGTTTAAGTCAGAAGCAGGAGCAAGATCATTCATAGTATAAATTTTATCTTTGTCTATTCCAAAGGCATCTATTTCTTGTTTATCGTCATCATTAAAAATAAGAAATTTTCCCTGAAAGTCTCCGCCTACACATTTCAAACCAACAGCAGCCATAAGCCCCTGATAAGACTTGCCAGTTCCTAAAGCTATGTCAATGTCTTCATTACTCCAAGGATGAGTACCCATGCCACCTGCAAGATCACCATCGGAAAATAATCTGATTTGAGGACCGAATTTTCTGATTTTCTCAATCAAAGGCATGTTTCTTTCCCTATCAAGAATACAAACAACAACCTCTTCAATTTCTTTACCCATAACTTCAGCAACTCTACTCAACATTTCTTCTATTGGCTGATCTAATGAGACTTTTCCTTTCAAAGCAGGACCAACAGCAAGCTTGTCCATATAAACATTAGGAACTTTCATCATGCCACCCGGAGGAGAAGTACAAACTACAGAAACAGAATTTAATTTCCCCTTAGAAAGATTAAAAGCACACTCCAAAGGATTAAGAGCAACATCAACTTCACGACCTTTGTCCCAACCAACCGATTGCCCCGTCATTAAAGGCTTTGTAAACTCTGTCTGATCAATTCTTCTTGTATCAACACCAGCAATTATTTTACCCTTAAGATCAAGCAAGTCTAGCCTAATCTTCATGGAGTTACAAGCTGCATTCGTTGCTTCCAAAGGATTTGCTCTGCCGTACCATTTTACACAGGAAAGCGCGGCAGCTTCTGTAACTCTTACCAAACCCAAAGAGATAGTGGTTCTGTTCATAGATACGAGAAAGTGAAGAGTGTATATAAATCTTATTGAAATAGTTTTTGCAAAGTATCCATCGTAAATAAGACCATTGCTTGAGCTTGATTGCTTGAAGGATAGAAAGGCTCCTGCTTTTTATGCACGGAGAAAATTCTTACTTGGTTAATCAAATGAATCTGCTGAGTTACCCCGGGATCGAAATGCATACCTTTTTCTGTGAGTTTTGCAATTAAGGTTCCTAAACCAATGCCTGGATTCGTTTCAAGAATGTCTACCTTCGTAAGTTCAAAATATTTTCTATGCAGAGCTGTTTCAAGCATTCTGCCACAAAGAATAACTGCTGAGCGCAAACAGTTATTTTGATAACATCTTTGGAGTTCTTTCAAATCTGCTTCTAGTTCTTCTTTTATTTCCTGAGAAACATTTTTTGGCAGTTCAAACACCATCGAAGAAGATTTTGCCTTATTTTTTGAAGAACCCTTGTGGTCTTCAAAAGGCATTTGTTCAAGAATGTCAAGCATGTTCACAATAACATTTAAATTCTGATCGGGATTCTCATAGGACAATTTTTGCAACTGCTTTTCAAGCATGATATGATACTCATTATATTTATCTAATTCAGGTATGACTTTACTCAGCGCTTGCAATGCTGAAAAATAATTTTTTTGATAATAGGATTCTTGTTGTTTGTTAAAGTTTGCGAAGTTTCCAGAGTCTCCCTTTTTAGGTTGAAGACCTTTTTGCTTCATATAAGCAATAGATTGTTTTAACAATTCTATGTTTCTTTTGACTTTCTCTATAGGCATAATTTTGGTAAAGCATACTGGTTTTTAAGGTTTGTGATGGGAGAAATGAATTTTTTAAATTAAATGTTTAAGATATTAAAATCTAAAGATATTAATAAGACTTCTACTTAACAAGATTCAACAATGAAGATAAACATAGAAAAAGCAAATGATCGCGGAAAAAGTGATTTAGGCTGGCTCCAATCTAGATTCAGTTATAGCTTTGCAGATTATTACAATCCAAAACGTTCAGGTTTTGGAGATTTACGAGTAGTAAATGATGATATCATCTCGCCTTCCAAAGGTTTTGGATTGCATCAACATGAAAACATGGAAATTATAACTATCGTTACCAAAGGTACACTTTCTCATAAAGACAATACAGGTTCCCAAGGAATATTAACTCCTGACGAAGTGCAGGTCATGTCTGCAGGTTCTGGAGTGATGCACTCAGAGTATAATCATTCGAAAAGTGAAAAAGTAGAGCTTTTTCAAATCTGGATTCAAACAGCAAAGAAAAATGCGGCTACACGATATGATCAGAAAAAATTTGATCTGAAAAAAAATGAGATAATGCTTGTTGTTTCTGGAAAAGAGGATATGAAAAGTTTATTTATTTATCAGGATGCTAAAATCTTATTACTAAAGATTGATAAAAACAAAAAGATGTATTATACCTTGCCTTCTAAAAAGGGTTTGTTTGTAATGATGATCGAAGGCACTTCTGAAATTGCAGATAAAAAACTAGAAAGAAGAGATGCGATCGAAATATCGCAAACAAAAGAGATTAACATAAAAGGATTGGAAGATTCGTATCTTCTTTTAATAGAAGTAAATGTATAATGATATCTTCATGAGAAAAATTGATTTAGTTTCGTCTGTTTTTTATAGTTTTTAAGAAGAAGGGAAGCATCTAATAAGGGTTGAGGATCCCAACCGAATTTGGTTTTTACAAATTGTTTAACGTATTGAAATAAGAGTTCTTTAGAAGCAAACGCCACAGATTTACTTTGCATGGATTTTCGTACAGCTTCCCTTACAACCCAAACTCCCAAAGGTGAAGAATATTCATCAGTAATAAATCTTAAAACTAAAACACTTGCTTGACGTTTTGTTTTTGTTAAATGTTCCAAAAGAGCAAGCCTTGTTGCGTAAAAACCCCCTGCTGTTTGTTCTGCATATTTTTTTCTTCCTTGATAAGGTTCATAGTCTGTCGTGTATCTTAATTGTTTTTCTGGATTTTTGGGAACATAGGTTTCAAATAATTCATACTGCCAAGCATCTGTCATGGTTAAGATCAGAAAATAGTTGCCTAAATAACCGTCAAAATACGCTTGGTAAGAGCCATCTTCTGAAAAATCTTTAACATTTTTAAGTAAATTGTTTCCTAAGGTTGAGTCGGTTGCAGTAATTGAAAAACGAGTTGGAACAAGTTTTCTTCTTTCTTCAACACCCAACTGACCAACACTGAGTAATCTTGATAGGAAGTTTTCGTCAAAACCTTTATGGTATAAAGTTGTTAAGCCTTCAGCAGCTTTCAAATCAGTATCAGAAACAACATAATCAACTTTACTACTAATTTTTGGATTTGCTGTTATTTTTGCTGTTTCCAATATTCCTGCAGGACCTGTGGGAGCAGCATAATTATCAGAAAACAGTCTCAAAGAAGGAATCTTTTGCAGATGAATTTCTACCTCTACTGGCTTTGAAGCCATACCTACTTCTTTTGCAATATCTAAAAACTGATTCCTACTACTTTTGATATGAGCTTTAAATCTTGAATTGATTAATGCAGAACGATAACTGATAATTTCTGGAATTTGCAGATTCTGCTGCGCCCATGTTCTGGGAGAGTCATACTCTGCAGTATTTTTTACTTCAGGAGGAGCAAGAATTCCTACGTTCACTTCAGGATAACCATACCTTCCGATAAAAGGAGCTGGAGCTTCACCAAAGAAATCCTTTTTTATTTTAATATTTTTAAAATACGCAAAAGACTCCTTATGGGAAAGAGGATCAAAGGGAATATTCATAATTTTAAAGTTTTTTTTGAGAATAAAAAGGTATGCATTGACTCATCTCTTTTTTCCTTCTAACATGTTCAGTTTTTCCACAATTTCTTCTTTTGAAGGTAAGTAAGGAATTAAATGTGTTGGTAATTGGGGTGTTATTTTATATGTCGAAACTCCCTTAGATTTTTGAGATGCTTTCAAAGCATATTCAACAACAGTTCTTTTTTTGCTTTTGCAGATGATAATGCCTAGAGAACTCTTTTTCCAGATCATCTTTGCACTTACTCATAATCACCACATTTTTTACCCAACTAATTTCTCCAACTAGCGGTTGGATTTTTACAGTGACATCGACTCTAATTTTTTCACATTTTTATTATCAGTTAATACTAGCATCTGCTCTATTGCAATTTGATTGAGCCTTATCAATCGTTTATGTTGAGGCATGATCTCTTTGATAAATAATGCATTTAAATTTTCCAAATTTGATAAACATACTAATTGAGAAATATTTGCATAATCTCTTATATTCCCTTTTTTATCATCATACTTATCTCGCCATTCTTTTGCAGTCATACCAAATAATGCAACATTTAATACATCTGCCTCACTTGCATAAATCTGATTTATCTGCTGTTTCGTTACTTTTTTTGGTATAAGATTCTCTTTTATAGCATCTGTATGAATTCTATAGTTTATTTTCGCGAGGTTTCTTTTGATATCCCAATCTAATGATTTTCTTTCACTCTCATCTTCTTTTAGTCTTTGAAACTCTTTAATAAGATAAAGTCTAAACTCTACAGAAATCCAGGAGGCAAATTCGAAGGCTATGTCTTTATGAGCATAGGTGCCACCTTCTTTACCTGATTTGGAGATAATTCCTATTGCATTCGTTACTTCTATCCATTTTTGAGGAGAAAGCACAAAGGATCGATTTCCTGCTTGATTTCTAAACTGGTCGAATTCGACCAGTTTAAACTGAGAATTATTAATGCGCTCCCATAAACCCAAAAATTCTATAGTATCTTTAGACCTTGTCCAATTTTTTACAACATCAGCAGGATGATCTGGATTTTTATACTTCGCAATATCAGTTAGGGAAATATAATCTGCTTGTTCTTGATGCAAAGAAATATCTGTACCTAATACATTTAGTTTTTTATCCATTTTTAATCCCCTCAAATTCGACGGGTTTAGCGTAAGAATGTTCTTTGTTAATTATTCCTTTATATACCCTATTATCGAATGTCCAGTGTCTTGTGGAAAAGTTTTCGGAAAAATGGAAATATTTTCAAAGTTAGGGTACACAGAAATAATTTTATTGCGTAATTATTTTTGATTTAGTCTAATCTCTTCCTTTCTTTTGCTACCTTATCCCAAAGATATTTGTGATATTTTTTGTAATTCTGGGCTATCTCTTTATTTTCTATCACGAAAGCAAAGAATTCATCACCCCATACTACATTAGCTACCTTGCCTCCATAAATAAATACGACAGCAGGTGCTCCGCTAAACTCTTCGGGTAGAATTCTTTCATGAAAGAAACTATCCCTCATCAGTTTTTCTTTAAATTCATATCGTACAAGAATAGACCAATGTACTTTTAACGCTATTCTTCTTTTGTTGTAGTGCTGCCAGTAAAAAGGCATTTTATTTATGATATAATATCCTCCACCGATAAAATAGTTATGTTTGTAATGCAGCATATCTTCAAAAATGGTTTTAATGCCTTCTTTTCCGCGATAAATTTCTGCGCTGATGTTTTGTTTTGTTTCCTTAAACTTTTCAAGAAGCGCTGGTAATTCTTTTGTTTTTATTTCTTCTTTTCTGATACGTACGGATGCTTCTTTTTCTTCAAGAAAACTGATAATGCGTTGAGGGTTGGAAACCTTATATGTTTTTTTCTTGTTTTCTACGCTATACGTAATAAAACCTTTTTCTATCAATTTATTGAGAATGTCATAAACACTTCTTCGTTCTAAACCTGTTCGCTCATGAATCTTGCTTACAGGAGAAGATCCGAGATCAAGCAGTGCTTCATAGATCTTTATTTCCCCAGGAGTTAATCCAATTTCTCTTAGGAAGGACAAGGTCATACTACTTCTAAAATTGAGCTTTTATTTAAAGGTTACTTTTGTGGTATACCTGGTATCCCACTGATACTTAAATACAGCCATTGTAATATAAAGGTATGCTATGGTTTTTACTACATCAAAATTTTTCAAGCCTTTTTTGAGTATTGTAGTAGCACTTGCAATATGGCAATTACTTGTTCTCTTAATACCTCAAAGTAATATTCTTCCTTCTCCTTTAGGAGTTCTCAACGCATTCGGTATTACCCTTTCTGATGGAACTCTTTTTCTAGATATAGCAACCAGTATCAAAAGAGTTCTTCTTGGTTTCATCCTGGGAAGTTTTTTGGGTCTTCTGGCAGGAATGTTCTTTGCTTTGCATAAAAAGTTAGGAGAATATGTCATTCCTCTTCTTGAACTGATAAGACCCATACCTCCTATCGCTTGGATACCACTTGCTATCCTTTGGTTTGGTATTGGTGACTTCTCAGCTCTTTTCCTTGTCATGCTCGGCGCTTTTTTCCCTGTGTTTTCAAACACCTATGATGGCATACGGAACATAAAAAATGTACATCTTCACATCGCAAGAAATTTCGGAGCTGAAAAAAAACATATGATTATTCATGTATTTTTTCCAGGAGCACTTCCATCAATTTTTACAGGTTTGCGTATTAGCATGGGTATTTCCTGGATGATTGTCATAACAGCTGAACTGGTAGGAGCTTCTTCTGGCTTAGGGTATATGATTCAACTGCATAGAATATTACTCCAGACAGATTATATTGTTGTAGGCATGATGGTTATCGGCATCATTGGATTTTTGATGTACAAGATGATGTTTTTTTTAGAGCAGAGAATAGTAAAATGGAGGATTCAAGATGCAACAAGCACTCATTGAACTCAAGAATGTTGAAAAAAAATATGAGTATGGAAAAGAGATTCTTCCTGTTTTCAAAGGAATCAACTTAAGAATTATGCAAGGAGAATGTATTTCCATTCTTGGTCCTAATGGTTGCGGAAAAACCACTTTGTTAAATCTTATGGGAGGATTTGCAAAACCAACGCAAGGAAGCTTAGTTTTTGAGCATGAGGAAATTCTTAATCCTGATTCAAGAAAGATTCTGCTATTTCAAGAACTTGGTTTATTCGATTGGAAAACAGTACAGCAAAACATTGCTTTTCCCTTAATCTTTCAAGGATTGACAGACCAAGAAAAACAACAGCGTATTGAAGATGCAATACATCTTGTAAACTTGCAAGGCTTTGAGAAATTGTATCCTTCTCAATTATCTGGAGGAATGAAGCAGCGCACGGCAATCGCAAGAGCAGTAGTTAATAATCCCTTACTCTTGCTTTTAGATGAACCTTTTTCTGCTTTGGATCAGCAAACAAGAGAATTTTTGCAAGAAGAACTTCATGAGATTCAGAGACAACAAAATAAAACTATTGTTCTGGTAACGCATGACATTGAAGAAGCACTTTATTTATCTGATAGAATTATAGTGCTCAGTGCTCGCCCTTCTAGGATAAAAAAGATTTTTCCTATCCCCTTTTCAAAACCAAGAGATCCTGCTCTTAGGCATACACCAGCGTTTTCACAGCTCAAAAAAGAAATCTGGTGCTGTTTACGAGAAGAAATGAAAAGATAAATGAGGTATCAACATGAAAAAAACAAATATAGGGCTTATATTGGGATTACTTTTTGTGTCATTGTTATTAGTATCCTGTGCACAAGAGATAGATACTTTCTCTGCACAACAAACTGATACTACACCTATCCGCATAGGATGGTTAGTTTCTTGGGGAACGCAAGGACAGATTGCACAAACATTGAAGCATACCGATATTTTAGAAAAAAATAGTTTACAAGGAGAATTTAAGGGTTTTAGTTATGGAGGTCCATTGGCTGAGGCTGCGATTGCAGGTGATGTGGACGTAATTTTCAGTGCGGATATTCCTGCATATCTTGTTCTTTCAAAAAGTGATGAATGGGATATTGTTGCTCGACTTATGCATTTCAAGGCAGGTATTATTGTGCCGATGAATAGCGAGATAAACTCTTTACAGGATCTTAACGGTAAAACACTTTCTGTCCCATTTGGTTCAGGACCTCATGTGCATGGATTACGTGCATTAGAAAAAGAAGGTCTCAAGGATAAAGTTACTCTAAAAAATCTCGATATCTTAGAACAATCTGCTATTATTGAATCGGGTAACTGGGGTGATATCGATGCGTTTGGGTCATGGGACCCGACTATTTCAATCTTCGAAGAAAAAGGAAAAGTACGCATACTCCAAGAATTACGTCCTCAAACATTGGTCACCATGTCGAGAAAATTCATAAGAGAACATCCTGATGCAGCAAAGAATTTTCTTAAATCATATAGAGAAGCATATTTTTATTACGCACAGCATCAAGATGAAGCAAATACATGGTATGCAAAAGAAGCAAGAATCAAATTTGATCCTTCAATCTTAGATATTTCAGCTTCTCTAGAACCTAATCTAAAAGCAAAAACTATTGATGAAATCAATATTGATATACCACAAGAAGATGTAGAACAAATGAAGCAGGTAATATCTTCTGCTAAAGCAATGGGAATTATTCAAAAGGACATTGCTATTGAGGATCATGTTAACAGAGAGCTTTTAGATTCGATAAAATAAGTTATTTTTATCTTCTCTCTTATTTATTTTCTTATTTTTCCTATTATTTTCATGTTATTTGGTATCTATTATTTTTTAAATTCTTATTTTGAAATTTATATTTTTAATTAGTGTTCATTTGTCAAAAAACAAAAGAAATGGAGTGAGAGAAGAGACCAAAAATGAAATAAAAAAGAGAGAATAAAGGTAAGATAAAAGAAAAAGAATATTGTTAGAAACCTTTTACTCACATAAAGAACGACATGATCTGAGTTTTCCTAAGGCGCTTTCAATTGTCGCAATAAACCTAGGAAGATCTGAGACTGTTTTAGAAGGTGAAGCTTGCAACACGCGAAGTGCAGTGATAATTTCTCCCAAGGTTTTTGCAGGGTCTTTGACATCACAAGCAGCAAGATGCAACTGCTGATTATTTTCACAGACAAAACAGGATTTTTTGAAAGATTCAAGATCCGCAATAATTTTTGTAAAAGAAGCATAACGATCTCCTTCTTTTTCCATAACAATTTGTATTTGTCTGGGTGTTGTAGTTATTTTTTCTTTTGCTGAAACACAAAGAGTATTTGATTCCTGTACTCCTAATTTTTGTGGTTGTGCTATTTCTTCTTTGAAGGTATTCGTTTCTTTTTTCTCTTCCTCATTTGAAAAATAAGGTTCGTACTCTTCCAAGGAAATGTCTTCAGGAGTATAAGTATCCTTATCTTCAAATTCCACGCAAGCTGTTAAGAGAAAGAAGCAGAGAAGAAATGACACTTGAAGGAAAGGTTTCATAATCCCCTCTTTGAAAGACTTCTATAAAAAGTATACGGATTTTGACTATTCATAGTTTCTCTTTTTTCTTTTTGTTCTGTCTTTTTTCTTGCGATCATTGCGGAGATCTGTTGCTCGTCTCTCGCAAACGTTGCGAAAAATGACCTGCATGAATCGGTCATTTTTCTGGTTTTGCTCCAAGGCAATGATCGCAATGCAGTTACCTTTTATGATTGATGGCAACCCTGTAATAGAGACAGTTTGAGATATATTTTTTCTATATTTAAAATAATTTGAAATGGATATCTTTAAGAAGCCTATAGAAAGTTCTAGTGGGTTAGGTTTTTTTTTATGACAAACATAGACTGTAGCCGGATAAAAGAAGAATTAGACCAGTGTGCGAATCCTCTCTTCTTTTTCGATGACGACCCTGACGGATTATGCAGCTTTCTCTTACTCTACCGCTACAAACGAGAAGGACACGGAATCATTGTCAAGGCAAAACCCTACCTTTCCATTGAATTTTTAAGAAAAGTAGAAGAATACCAACCTGATAAAATCTTTGTATTAGACATTCCTAACATCAGCATCGTTCCCACAAGTTACATGTGCTACCAAGCAGTACAACAAGACATGTGGATCGCAATGCTAGGCTGCATCGGAGACTGGTTTATTCCTGATTTTACTGAAAACTTCTGCACAAAGTACCCCTTCCTCGCAGAAAAGTGTTATGCTACACCTCCTGAATTCTTATTCAAAACAAATCTTGGAAATATGATCAGACTATTTTCTTTCAATCTCAAAGGAAAAATAGACGAAGCAAACAAAGCCATCAAAATACTCAGCCGCATCAAATCCCCAGAAGAGATTATCTCACAAAAAACAGCACAAGCAAAATACCTTGTCAAAAAATATGAAACCATCAAAAAAGTGTATGACCAACTCAAAGAAACAGCAATAAACGAAGAAAAGAAAAACACAAAAAATCCTTTCCTCCTTTATTTATACGAAGAAAATAAGATAAGCCTCACCAAAGACTTATCCAATGAACTCTTATACCTCTTTCCTACAAAAGTCATCATTTTAGGAAGAGCAAAAAGTGGAGAAGTAAAATGCTCCTTACGATCAGCAGAACATAAACTCGATCAAGCACTCGCAAAAGCACTTATAGGAATTCAAGGATACGGAGGAGGACATGAGCACGCATGCGGATGCTGTATCAAAGAAGAAGATTTCCCTAGGTTTCTCAAAGCACTCCAAACAGCGTTAGATTTATAAAAGAAGTACAGTTTTATTCTTTCACGCACCGGTGGTCTAGTGGTTATGATTTTGGCCTTCCAAGCCGACGACCCGAGTTCGACTCTCGGCCGGTGCATAGTTCTTAACCACCAATTTTATATACACTCCCCTATTTAAGATCCCATGGCAGAGCAAGAATCCATTCTTATCATTTGCGCACACAATGATGACCAAATCATTGGCATGGGAGGCACGATAGCGAAATACGCTGCAGAAGGAAAAAAAATTCATTCTATCTTCTTTTCCCTAGGAGAAGGAAGCCATCCTCATTTGAAAACAGAAGTCATTACCAAGCAAAGATACTTTGAATCAAAAAGAGCTGATGAAATCCTAGGTGCAACAAGCATAGAATATTTGGGATTTCCTGATACCAAAATAGGGGAAACCATCCATGATCGAGGAAGGGAACAAATCAAGCAACTCATTTTACAAAAAATAGAAGAACATAAGCCAGGGAAAATTTTTACCAACGCAACAGATGATACTCATCATGATCATAGAGCAGTAGCAAAGCTGATCCAAGAAATGATTGATGAAGAAAAAATCTCTTGCGCAGTTTATGTCTTTGAAGTCTGGCATCTTACCAAACTAAAAGGAAGGCACTTGCCAAAGCTTGTTGTGAATACCTCGGAGTATTTTTCCAAAAAAATAGAAGCATTTAAACAACACAAAAGCCAATGGTTAGTGTATTACCAGTTTATCTGGAAACTCTACTTCAAAGAACGCATCAATGGAAAGAAAAATAAGTGGAAATATGCAGAAGTCTTTTACAAGGTGAATTAATGAGCAAGCAAAAACTCCTGATAACAACGGACAGCTTTCTGCCCCGAATAGATGGAGTAGCACGATTCCTTATGGAAATGATTCCCTTGTTAAGTGAACATTTTACCATAACCGTTGTTGCACCTGATTTTCCCGGACAAAAAGTACAGATAAAAAATGTTTCTTTTGTGTATATTCCTCTAAGCTCATGGAAAGTAGGAGATTACCAATTTGCACAATGGAAACCAAGAATACTAAAAAAACTCATCAAAGCAAATGATATTATTTTTAATCAAACCCTAGGAACCATTGGCATGAATGCCATCCGAATAGCTCACAAACAGAAAAAACCTGTTGTCAGCTTTATTCACTCGATAGACTGGGAACTCGCATCAAAAAGTTTAGGAGGCATCTCCTTTGTACAGGATGTGGTGAAACGTATAGCAAAACATTATTATAAAAAATACACAAAA
>JAGVYP010000011.1:0-15165 GCA_018303205.1 Candidatus Woesearchaeota archaeon | reverse complement strand
AAAAATGCACAAAACTCTTTTTCCCTGCACAACAAGCACAACTCAAATATGAAGAGCAAGGCATAGTGAGACCAAGTGTTATCATTCCCTTGGGCGTTGATCCTAATAGGTTTAAGCCAAGCCACAGTAAGCCTATGGCAAAACGAAAAATAGGAATTGATGCTACTCGTCTCGTGATAGGCTTCTGTGGAAGAATTGGAAGAGAAAAAGACCTCTGGACACTCAAAAAAGCATTTGAAAATGTCCAAAAGAAAGGTAAAGTCGTACTTCTTATCGTCGGAAAAGGAATTCCTGATATAAGATTAGAAGGAGAAGGGGTTATTATGGCTGGACAACAAGAAGATGTTGTTCCTTACCTCCAAGCAATGGATATCTATGTACTTCCGTCACTTACAGAAACCACTTCTTTAAGCACTTTGGAAGCAATGGCATGCGCACTACCTGTTATTTGTACGCCTGTAGGAGCAATTAAGACCTATATTAAACACCGCGAAAATGGTTTTCTTTTTCCAAGAGGAAATGTAGAAAAACTTACTCAGTACCTCATGGTACTCTTGAAAAAACCAAAGAGAAGAGAAGAGTTAGGATTAGCAGCACGCAAAACCGTAAAAGAACAATTCCATTGGGAAAATACAGCAGAACGCATTAAACACAGCCTGAAAAATCTACTCTAAGATTCTTTTTTTAATTGATAAAGAAAAAATCCAAAAAGACGAGAAGAATTAGGAAGAGCAGCCCGCAAGACTGTTAGTGAACGCTTTTCCTGGGATAAAACAGTGCATGAAATAGAAAGAGTGCTTGAGAAGTATACGGAGTAGGAAAAATGTTTAATTTGCAAGAGCTTTTGGATTGCTTAATTCATTTTTAGATACCCCCAGCAAAAAGTCAAGCAAAGGTATAAGTTTAATATCCTCTAAATCTTTTGATGTCTCTTTTGTAATCACAAATGCTTTCTTGAGAGCATATTTCTCCATAAATTTTCTTACACCAGCCAAGTCAGTTTGCATATTTATTTTAGAGCTATATTTAACCTCTATGGGAATAGGTTTATTATATTCTTCAAGAATAATATCAACTTCATCTTTTTGAGGAGTTCTCCAAAAATAATCAGCATTCGTTGAAATAACGATAAGGTTTTCAATAACTTTTGATAGATAACTTTCATCTTCTTTGAATATTAAGCATGTACAAGGAAAAGTAAGATAATATTTTTTCAATTTTTTTTCACTTGTAGATCTATTCTTTGAGTAATTATAAACTTTTTTAACTAACTGTGCAACCTCAAGATAATAAAGATATTTGGACAATGTCTGCCTAGCCAAACCAAGCTCTCTTGAAAGGTTATCTAACTCAATAATAAGCCCAGGAGAATCTGTGATAATATCTAAAATTGTTTTTAAGAGAGAAGGATCCTCTATTTTAAACATTTTAGGGATGTCTGTGAAAATAACTTTTTCCATCACAATCTCTTTTATGTATTTTCTTATTATAAGTTTATCATGTATGCTTATTAATTCAGGAAAGCCTGCAGTAAGAAGGTAATGATCAAATAAGATTAGTAATTCTTTCCTGTACATTGCTGGATTTTTATGAAAGCCTTTAAAGATCAAGTATTCCTTAAATGAAAGAGGTTTAAGATGAAATTCAAAGATTCTTCCTGCTAGAGTCTCTTTTGTTTTTTTTCTGACAAAAAGAGATTCTGAACCTGATACAAAAATCTTTATTTTATGAATATCATAAATTCTTTTTATTTTTTCGCTCCAATTTTCTATTTTTTGGACTTCATCTAAGAATAGATATTCTGGCATTTTTTTATGTATTGCTGCATAAGCATCTAGAACAGTTGTTATTTCTATATTTTCAAAATCGTCAAATGAGAAGTAGAGAATATTCTCTGGTTGAGTTGTTTTAAGCAGATTTTTTATGATATGGAATAATAAAAATGTTTTTCCAACACGCCTTAGACCAGAAATAGCAATGATCTGCTTAAGATTAATATATGGTGTTATCTCATCAAAGATGGATCTATCTTGAATCTCTACATTCCAAGTACTATCCCTCCATGGATTTGTTTCCCTAATAGCTTGTAATAATTTTTCGTTAGTCATAGTTAACATAAAGTTAATAATATGTTAGTTATAAGTAACGTATTATTTATAAAGATTTCGGTACTAGAGAATAGAATTAAGGCGTAAAGGATTGCAAAAAGACTAGAAGAACTCGGCAGAGTAGAGCGCAAAACACTAAGTGAACGCTTTTCCTGGGATAAAACAGTGCATGAAATAGAAAGAGTATTGGAGAGGTATACGGAGTAGGAAAAGAAAAATTGATTATCCTAGTTTTCTTACAATGCCTTTTGTCGCATCGACTTCTATGTAATCTCCGTCTTTGAGATAAAGTGTAACAGAATCAATTCCGACAATACAAGGGATATTAAATTCTCGAGAAACAATAGCTGAGTGGGAAATAATACCTCCTTGTGCAGTAACAATTGCTCCTGCTTTCTTCATTAAAGGAACCATATTTGGCTGGGTATTATGAGTTACTAGAATATCTCCTTGTTGAAAAGTTTTTTCTATCTCGTGAATTTCATCAAGTTTAGTGGATAATATGACTCGCACTTTACCGCGTACTAAGCCTTGACATGCAATCATGCCTTGCAAAATTCCTGTAGTTTGTAAGTTTCTTTCTTTTTTGAAAATAGTTTTATTAATAAAATCAATGCCTTCTTCACCTTGCAGGATGTGCATTTTTTTGTTATGCACTGCAATTACTCTGCATTTTTTTCTTTGCTCAAGAATTTCTTGAGTAGGCAATTTCCCTGTTTCTAAGAAATGAAACAGGTCCTGTATAGTTAGCAATTCATGCAGATCATGAACACTCATACCTGCTAATTCTCCAATTCTGGAGAGCATCAGTAAACTTAAAACTTCAATGCCTGCATATCCTGGTTTCAATCGAAAGCGATATTCTCCAAAACGCTGAAATACCATGAGATAATCGCTAAGATCATCATTGGTTATTTTTTCCAAAAGAGCCTTTTTCTTTCCTTTAATTTCATCAAGGTTTTTTTGAGATAATACTTGCTCTTTTTCTAATTGCTTAATTTTAGGTTTATCAAGATGATATTGCGATTTAATAGTTTTCATAAGATCTACATGCGTATAGATATTGGTATAAAACATGG
Source organism: Candidatus Woesearchaeota archaeon (assembly GCA_018303205.1). GTDB lineage: Archaea > Nanobdellota > Nanobdellia > Woesearchaeales > JAGWAF01 > JAGVYP01. Next base: position 11,978 of record JAGVYP010000011.1, on the reverse strand, counting down.
AATATTTTTTTATATGAGCATAAAAATCATCATCTACAGGTTTTTCTTTTTTGAGTAGTATAATCCAGTCTTCTTTCTCTTCTTTGATGGGATTAGAATATGAAGAAAGTGAAAGAGTGTGGAAGACTTCATCAATTTTATTTTTTTCAAAATATTTTGCTAAGATCTCTTTTATTTTTTTGCTGACATAATATTCTGCCCCCTGATTTGTTGCCCTATACCAAATTGTTGTTTCCGTTGATACTCTTACAAATTCTTTAAAATAAGGTAAGAGTTGTTCTTTTGAAAAGTTTGAGAAATCTGTTTTTTCTATAAGAGTGAGATATTGTTGCAATTGTGTTAGGATATCCTGATATTTTTTCCAAAGCATACGAATGTTATCCTTGTTCATAAAATAAGCTGCGTGTTTTTTTCCTCGTTCTTCAAATTCTGCTTTTTCACTATAACTTCCTGAAGTATCTGGATTTATAACAAATTGAATACTGTTCTTTGTTTGAATCCATGGCAAATCAGTTTCTTGAGTAAATGGATAACTAGAAAAGTCATTCAACCATAAAGAAGCTCGTTCTCCCCATTCAAAAGAGAACTGCATAGATTTAAAATAATTGAGAAGATCTTTCATTGAGTTTCACCTTGGTATTGAGCAAGTATTTCTGGAATTAATCTGTCCACTTTTGAAGTAATTTCTCTTAAAACTGGTTTTTTATCTTGATATGTTCCGCCTAATACGTCTTCTATTCCTAAAACGCTTATTCTGCTCTCAGGAACTGTGTCTGGGATTAATTTTCTTTCACTATCGCTTGCAATAATAAGATGGGATCCTTCTAGATCTGCATCTTTTAATTGCTGATGAAATCCTGATGGAAGAGAAAGATTTAATTCTTCGCAAAACCTTTGAATGATTAATTTATATGCAAGTCTTTCTTCACCAAGTACATATCTTGCTACCAAGGAGGGATCTGCACCTTGATCAAGCATGTTTCTAATGTTTTCAGAATAATTGCCTGGATGTGCAAGTGCTCTTGCTAATGCTGCATCTTTATACTGACCTTGGATTTCTTCTCTGCCAGAAACAATATCAGACCAATAATCTGCTTTTACTCCTCTGCCTAACACCGGAACAGTAGAACCTAATGCAGAGAGTTTTCCTCTTGTAACTGCTTCAATGCTTGGAGATCTGAATGCATTTGCTGCACAGACTGCAATAATTTTAGTTAAGCTCATATTTTGGTACACTCTTCTCTTATTTTGCGTTTTAGTTGCATATGTTACTACTTAATGGTTACTATAAGTGATCGATATATTTAAATACTTGCTACACCGTTAAAGTTGTAGTATGAATAATAATAATCATATTTTTGAAAATTTAACAAAAATTGGACTTGGCAAGAATGAAGCAGAAGTATATCTAGCACTTCTTGAATTAGGAGAATCCAAAGCAGGACCCATTTCCAAACAAAGCAAAGTCCCCACTTCCCATATTTATCCTATCTTGGATGATCTCTATAAAAAAGGCCTCATCTCCTACAAATATGCCAACAATGTTAAGATATATTATTCGAATCCGCCAGAAACTTTAAAAACATTGTATATTGAAAAACAAAAGAATTTAGAAGAAGAAGGAAAAATTGTCCTCAAATCAATAGAATCCATAAAACGATTAGCTCATCCAAAAGATACTTTCTCAGACTACAAATACTTTGAAGGAGTTTCTGGAGTAATTGCCATGTGGCAGGAAATAATTAAAGATTTAATACCAAACACTGAAATACAAGTTTTGGCAAGCAATGAAGAAGCAATTCATCTATTCAATACAGTATTTATGGAATTTCAAAAGGAAAGAGTAAGAAAGAAAATTAAGCAAAGAATTATCTTCTCAAAAAACATGCCAAAAAAGTATGCTACAGAAAGAAAAAAACTAGGTCTCATTGACGTTAAGTATAGTGATTTAGATCTTCGAGCAGAATTCTGCTTATTTCAAGATTATATGGCCTTAGAATATTTAGGAACTGGAAAAGACAAACCAAGAGCTTTTCTTATAAAAGATAAGTTCTTTGTAGATTACTTTAAAGGCATATTTGATTCAATTTGGTCACGATCAAATGTGAAGTAACCGTACACTCTCTTAATGCAAGGTGTCTGACCAGATTTCATTAAGGGTATACTCTATTTTTTCTTTATTTAAGAATTGCAATAACTCTTTCTTATTTTTTACCGGAACAATACATGCACGATCTAATCGAGTGCCATGCAATTTAGTTATGACTCCCTGCGTAACATACACTTTTTTTCCCACACTCTGCTTATATCCGTAGAGTTTTCTCCAGATCTGGATTTGCTTGTTTTTATTAAATTTTTTAAAAGAAGGTTTTACGAGTAGGTAATATTCAACATGATCTGGAACATCTTTACAGGTACCATACAGAGTAATTCCATCACTTAAAATATCTCTTCTTAATTTCCACTTTTCAAGATCGCCCACTTTAACAGAGAGATCATGCTTAAGACCTTTTAGAACCCATTTCTTTTGGCTTTCTGAAGAAAGAAACAGCATAAGTAGCTTACTCATTTCTTTTTCTATATCCTTTTTTGTGTCAATAAAAATATCTATGTCGCTTTCATCATCAAAATCTCCCCTTGCAACAGATCCAAATAAGATAATTCTCGTAATATCTTTGCTCACTTCACTCTCAGTTGGTAAAATATGAATACAACTTCAAACTCACCACATTGCTGATACCTGATTCGTTCATGGAAACACCATAGAGAACATCGCCTTCTGTGATAACTCCATCATTATGGGAGATAACGATGTATTGCGCATGCTCGCAATATCTTCTAATCAATTTTGCAAGGGCTTCAGAGTTCTTTTTATCAAGCGCTGCGTCCACTTCATCAAGGATATAGAAAGAAGCAGGCTCATGCTCCTGCACCGCAAAGATAAATGCGAGGGCAGTAAGTGTTTTTTCTCCACCACTTAAACTCCGAATGTCTAAAAATTTATTACCCGTAATACGCACTTTGATATTCATTCCCTCATCAAAGGGCTTTTCAAGATTTTCCAACTCAAGAGACGCATCTCCTTTTGTCGTTAATTGACTAAAGATATTCCTAAATTTGTCATTCACCGCATTAAAAGATCTCATAAATAAGTCTTTCTTTTTTCCTTCAATCTCCTGCATAAGTTCAAGAACAGCATTTTTTTCAGTTCCCAGTTTTTCCTTCTTTTCCATAAGAGCATGGTATTCTTTTTCTACTGCTTCATAAATTTCCAAAGCACGCAAGTTTACATTGCCAATGTCCCCTTGAAGCCTTTCAAACTGACTGATTTCTCGCTTTAATTGTTCTTCAGATTTATTCATGACCAAGGGAACTCCTTCATATTGCGCGAAATCTTCATCCAATGCTGCTTTTTCAGCTTTGAGCTTTGCTTCTTCCAAACTGAGGGTGTTCACTTTAAATTCTGCTTTTCTGCTCTCCTCTTCTTTTCCAAAAAGCTTTTGTTCCAGAGCATTCATTTCGTCATTGAGCACATTGCGTTTTTCATATAATGCTTTGAATTTTGAATGGGACTTTTGCTGTTCTTCTTCCTTCTTTTTCAGCTCGGACTTGTGTTGCTTGATTATGCTTTCCAAAGATTTTGTTTCTTCCTGAAACTGCTTCTCTTCTTTGGAAAGCTCACGAAGAACTTTATCAGATGCTTCGGCATCACGTTCTAGAATTTCCTTAACTTGAACTTCAATATTTTTGAGATCTGAAGAAGTCTGAAGAAGGTCTTGAGTAAGTTCAGTCTTTTTTTCTTCAAACGCATTGAGTTCTGCCATTAAACGCGGATTACGCAGGGCATTTGCTTGCTCCCTGAGCTGCTCTTTTTCTTGCTTCATCTCTGCAAGAGTGGTGTTTGTTGTTGTGATCTCTTCAAGAACATGCTCAAACTCTTTTTCTATTTTTTTCAGCGTTTCTTCAAGTTCTTTTTTGTAACTCTGTGATGCCTGAAGATCTGAAGAGTCAAGATGCAGGGCCTTTTCTGTTTTAATCATCTCTCCTTCAAGGGTTGCTTTGAATGTTCTCAGCTTTGTAATAGCTTCCTCATTTTCTTGCTTTTGCTGTTGAAACTTATTTACCAGGGTTTGGAGTGACGAAGAAGTAGCTTGAGCTTCTTCTAAGTCTTGCGTAACATCGATTTCCTTGAAGCCTTGACTGCTTTTTTTATCACGATACCCTCCAATCATTGCACCACTCGTTGTTGCGAGGTCCCCATCAAGAGTTACCATCTTTGCCCTGCCGATACCTAATTGGCGTGCAGTTTCAATCGTGTTTACAACAAGGGTGTTTCCAAAAACATAAGAAAAGATATTACGAAATTTTGGATCAAAAGTGATCAGATCAAGAGCTAAACCTTGCACTCCTTGTTGTGATTTCATCTTTTTAATATCAGAAAAAACCTCTTCAGGCTTAATTTTATTCAAGGGAAGAAAAGCTGCTGTTCCTAGCTTATTCGTTTTCAAATAGTGAATGCACTTTGCTGCAGTTTCATCATCTTCTACCACAATGCTCTGGATTTTCTTGCCTGCGGCAACTTCGAGAGCAATGTTGTACTTTTTATCAACACTACCCAGTTCTCCTACAGTACCATAAACACCCCTAAACTTAGTTTTGTTTTCCAGAATTTTCTTTACCGCAATATCACCGCTTGTTCTTTCATATTCTCTCATCTTTTGAGATTCAAGACGTGCAATGTCTTCAGCACATTTAAGAAGATCATGTCTTGCGTCAGCAAGCTGTTTTGCAAGCGTGCTGTCCTTGTCTAGGAGTTTATTAAGCTCAAGAGTTGCTTTTTTGAACTCGTCTTTTTTCTGCTTAAGTATTTTGAGTTCATCTTCATGTTCTTTCTCAATTTGATGAACTTTAGAAATTTTTTCATCCATATGCTGGATTTGGAATTCTGTTCTATCTTTTTCCCGGATAAGATTTTGTTGCTGTTCTCTGAGGGATTGTATTTGGTTTTGGTAGTGTTCTGCTTTTTTGTCAATTTCTTCAATTTTTTTATAGAGCAGATTGGTATCGTCTAATTTATTTTTTTGTTTGAATACGGTTATTTTTCCTTCAATCTCTTTCTTAAGCGCTTCTAGACGCTGCAGTTTTTCTTTCAGTTCTTTTTGTCTGTCTTTTGAGAGTCCTGTTTTTTCTTGGATTTCAGAAGCGTTGCGTTTTAATTGTTCTTTGCGTTGTTCAATTTTATGCAATTCTTGTTGATTATTGTTGATGCGTTCTTGTTTGGTAGCAATGTTTACTCTCAGTTCTTCAATTTGCTTTTGTAATTGCGCAGTTTCTGTTTCTCCCTTTTCTTCTACTTCCTTGCTAATGTCTTGGATGGCTTGTTTTTTTTCCTGGATACCTTTTCTGATATCGCTTATTTTTGCTTGCACTTTTTCAAATTCTTCTTTATAGCGATGCATGTCTTTTTGAAACAGTTCAAGTTTTGCTTCTTTTTCTTCTATTTGTTTTTTGAGATAGGTTGCTTTGTTTTGTTTTATTTTTTCATTGAGGTCTTTGTATTTTAAGGCTTGATCACGATCTTTTTTGAGATCTTTCAAGTAAGATTCACGTTCTTTGAGCACGATTTCAGATTCAGTCAGTTTTTCATCTACTTTTGCCAATTCGAGCAGTGCTTTTTGTTTTTTTTCTTCATACACTGAAATGCCTGCTATTTCTTCGATGATTTGTCTTCTTTCAATGCTTGACATTTCCACAAGACTTACAATGTCACCTTGGAGAATAATATTGTAACCGTCAGGATTTATTTTTGCAATGCTTAAGAGATCAAGAATTTGTTGTCGTGTTCTTACCTTGTCATTGATTTTGTACAAGGATTGCCCATTGTGTTTGATGATTCTGGTTATTTTGACATCATCATCTTCAGTAGGAAAAATGCGAGAAAGATTATCAAAGTAGATGCTTACTTCTCCTTGTTTTGCTGGCTGTTTTGTTTTGCCTCCATTATAAATGAGATTTGCGGACTTTTCAGCTCTCAGCCCTTTAGATCCTGCTTTGCCTAATACGAAGATCAAGGCGTCCATGACATTGCTTTTTCCAGATCCATTGGGGCCGAGAATAACATTAAACTTGTTGCCGAAGAGAAGCTCTGTGCGCTTACCAAAGGACTTAAAGCCATTCATGACGATTTTATTGATTTTAGTCATTTCCAGTACGAGTTGTGCTGTGAATTATTTATATATGTTTGGATGAAAAAATAAAGTATCCTTATTTATTTTCTATATTTTAAATATATCTTGTTGTTCAAAAGAAAAAAGACTCTAAAGATTAATACTCTCCTAACTTCTTTTGTTTCTTTCCATTGATAATATCCTTGTAAGGCTGCCAAGACTTTCTAAAAAATTCAGGAAACTGCTCATGATAATCCTTAGCAAAACGCTTTGTCTTAGGATCAGAAGGATACCCTGAGCCAAAATCAATGCCAATAAAATTTTTGATCTTTGCAACTTCCTCCTCTCTGGTATTCTTTGCAAGAATAGAAGCCGCACCAACTGTAAGATACTTCGCATCAGCCTTATGAGCACAGATAAGCTCTTTCGGATGATGACTGAGCTTTTTTTCAAGATAGTTTTGAAATGCGGGAATATTTGGAGAAGGAGAATCAATAATTGCACGCTCAGGCTTTAATGCATCAATAATTTCAACAGCCTTAAGGGCTTCCAACCAATTCAAATTTAGGCTCGGATGCCTAAGCGCAGCATCAATCTCTTCAGGAGGAACAATAATAATTTTATACTTCTTAACTACCGTTATGATTTTATCAGCATACTTCTTCATATGATGATTAAAAATCAGCTTGGAATCCTTGACACCTATCTTTTCAAGCTCTGGAAGGTCAGCGTCATCTATCAAAACTCCTGCAATCACCATAGGACCAATAATAGGGCCCCTCCCTGCCTCATCAATACCACATTCTAACATGCTCTTCCCAGAAAAACAAGAAGTATAAAAATGTGTTTATTGGGGATTTTTCTATTATTTTTTATTTATTCTTTTTATAAAAATAATTTTCAAACCAAAAATATAAAATAAAGAATAAACCACAAAAAAGTATATTAAATTTTGATAAAAAAAAGAATTTGGAGGTATTTAGTATAAAAAAAAGAAAAAGATAGAAAAGATACTACTCGCTATATCATTTTTTTATGATTTTATTTTTGTTTATGTTCATTTTTTTTATAAAAATAAATTTTCAAGATGTTCTTTAAAATAAAAAAGAATAAAGAAGAGAGACTATAGAAAAAAATCATAAAAATTAAAAAAAGAATGAGATGAAGAGACTTCTAGGAAAGCTGCGTAGTTTCTCCTTTCTGCACTTTTTCCAGAATAGGAGCAGGAACATCTGTAATTAACTTGTAAAACTTAGGCTCAAAAATCAATTGGCCCTCAGCAGGTCTTGACAATCCTTGAGCTCCAATAGTTTCATCAGTAACATAAATAGCCAAAACAAATTCATCATCAGGACGAAGCACAAGACGCTCAGAAACACTATCCTTAGAATTTTTTCCAGGCTTCCAAGTAAAGGTATTCCCTCCTGCAAGACTATCACCATACTGAATAATACCACTCCAAAGAGGAGCAAGGTCATTTTTTTCTTTTAAAAGCTCTACCCAAACACGATAACGCTCATGCTGCTGAAAAAACAAAGAAAGGGTTACTTCATCCAATCTCAAAAAGATTTTGTCACCAATCATAGTAGGTTTATATCTGACTTCTTGTAAGTAAATTCCTTTTGGAAAATCAGAAGGAAGAGTAGCTGTATGTTCAAGATAATACACGCTTCCTGCCATTCCTGCCTCAACATTATCCTTGACTACAACTTCACCTGGTGTTCGAACACGATCATAAGAATGTGCAACGCTTCTTTCAGTTGAGCCTTCCAGAACACTTGGCTTTGTATAATGGCCACCTGTAAACATAATTTGTCCCATCTTGTCTTGTTCTTCATAACGACCATACACATCAGTCATAAACTCCTTATCTTTTGTTGTCTTGAGGATATACGGAGAATCAGACTCTGGTACTTCCTGAGTGAGAGGAACATTTTTTTGTTCAAGAATTTCAGAGGATTGTGGTTCAATTTTATTTTTTTCACCATAAAAACCAAAAGTCTCGCCCGCAGTAGAATCTTCTTGGTCTTTTTGTTCAGTGATCTCTTGAAGTTTTTGCTCCACTTCCTGAACCATCTGTATCAATTGCCCTTGGTCATAAGAAAACTGATCTTGAAGAGAAGTTTCTTTTTCTCCTAAAATACGAACAGCTTGTCCAATCAGATCACTTTGCTGCTGCGTCGCAACAGCTGCTCCAATCTGATTTTGAGCATTAAACATGATACTACCGCCCACAACAACAATAGCGATAAGAGCAATGAAGAGCATAGCTGCATGCTTTGCACTGTCATTCGAAGCAAAAGAAGCAACAGGAGGATTTGAGGAAAGAGGATGATGCTCCATTTTGGGATGAGGAGACTCAGTAGCTATCATTTGATGAGCTTGTACAAATGCTTGTTGAATTTCTTGCTCAGTATACCCTTCTCTTTGCAATGCTCTCTTAATTTGGGAAATAGCATGACCAGAAGCCATACAGTCAAGAATGTATTTTTTTAATTCCGCAGCAGATTCTTTTTGATGAAGTACAGGCATCCTCTGGAATGAATCTGTTTTTTTGGAAAGAGACCTTTCTTCTGAAAGCTGAGCTCCACACTGCTCACAATATAAGGAAAAATTAGGATTTTTGCTATGACACCTACCGCAGAGCATCATAGGGGTAAACCTCCAGAACTACCTCGCATTCTCACATATTCACCGCGTTTTGCTAATAGGCAAAATTCGACATTGAGCTTTATAAATGTTTCTATTTCTTTTCTATAGTGAAAAGAGTGAATCTTTAAATACAACTCTCATTCAAAAGTGTTATGGTTTTCCAGTGGGTGAAGCAGAAGTTACAGCAAAGAAAAGAACTTTCTGATAGACTAACAACCCTTAACGAAGGCATAGAAGAACTTTCACCTTACCAACATGCAACAGCTTGGACAGAAAGCCAAGAAGGAATTCTTGAAAAAGTGCGTTATTATGATAAGATACTTGGAGAAACCGTAAAAAAATATGGCATTTCGGAATTGAAAGACAAAAGAACAAGAGAAATGAGTCATAAGATAGGAAGATTGAAAGACGCTTTGTTAAAAAATAAAAGAAAAGCAGAAACAAACAGAATACAAAAAGCATATCAGCCAACACTCGAACAAGAAGTTGAGGAAGCCTTTGAAAGAAATCCACAATGGGATTATGCAACACAAGGAGCACAGATACACGTCAAAGGAGAAGAAAGAACAGAACAAACGGTTTATAGATCACCGCAATTAGCAGGAAGAAGATTAGAAAAAGAAGAAAGAACTCCTGCAAAGACATATCAGATAGGGATCTTAAGAAGAACAGCAGTAGCAGCAAGTTTACTCGCGTTTATGGGTGCAACATTATTAGGATCTTATATCAACAAAGCACAAGCTGAAGAAGGAAGATCACCACCTTCCTATGTTAGCTTAACACCCTTTCCTGCAGAACACAACGATACCTCATATGATCCAAGCACAGGAAAAACAGTCCCTATTACTGATTACAATCCAGACACAGGAACATTTACCATTCTCCCTGCTACTCCTGTTGCAACTCCTGTGAGCGTGACTACTAATATTAACACTTTACCACAGAATACAGTACCTACCACTAGTGCTATATCCCCTACGGAAATCGCAGCAAATGCAGAAGTATACTCCCGTTTTCTTCGTGTATATCAACAATCACTTGCAAGAGCAGAATCTGCTATTAGTAGCAGTCACGCACACCGATCTCCTGCATTACAAGAAGCCTATAAAACAACTGCAGAATACTATAGAAAAAGAGTAAAAGAAATAACGCAAGGTTTAGCAACAATCAAATAATTCCACAAGATTTAAATAACCTCATTTCTTTCTTTTGATCATGCAATATGACGAAATCAAATATGTAGGACTGCATGAACTTAATCCTCTTGAGCAAGAAAGTGTTCATAAAATTGCAATAGAATACTTTCCAAAGATGAAAAGAGAAGTTGATAATCTTGTTTCTATGAAAGTGACTATCAAAACACATCACATTGGAGGAAAAAGAAAAAAGTATTCTATTCACGTACAAATGAGTTCTCCAGGACATACCTTTACCTCAACCCGAGCAGTCGACTGGGACATTTCAAGAACCATGCACAAATCTTGTACAGAATGCTTAGCACAAATCATCCATCGCATACATCCTGTAGACAGAAGACCAAGGAGGAAATAAAAGATGAAATACCTTTTCTTAATCATCATGATCTTCATACTTCTTACTGCTTGCGCAACACCTAAAAAACAGATGAATCAGGAACCTACACAACAAGAAGGAGATGTAGAAAATACTGCACCCACCTTTCGTGCATCCCCACAAAGTGAAGAACAAGACACACCTGTAAAGACAGATGAAGAAAAACAAGGCAGTATTGGAAAATTAATTTCCAATCTAGGAGAAGCCTTTACTTCTGGTGGCACCGTAAAGTGTACCATGCAACTTCAAGATGCACAAACCATTATGTGGATAGAAAACCAAGACCTGTTTAGCAGCGAAAACAAAATAGGGACACAAACGAGTTACATGCTCTACAAAAAACCTTATGTTTACATCTGGAGCACTGAAAACAACCAAGGATTTAAGATTAACACAGATGAAATTCCTGAAAACCAACAAACACCTGTGCAAGCACCACCCTCAGATCCTGATGAAATTGAAAAATTAGCAAGTGAAGTAAACTGTGTTACACAAACTGCTCCCCTAGATGCATTTACCGTTCCTTCAGGAATAGAATTCTTAGATTTCAATGCTATGATGCAGAACGCTTTGCAACAATAAAAAAAGCCCATCACTACCCCCACAAAGCTTATAAAGGAAGTCCTAGTCCATGCTCTTATAGCGGGGTAGAGCAGTCAGGAGTGCTCGGTGGGCTCATAACCCACAGGTCGGAGGAAGCAGTCGAGGAAATGCGGCTGCTGCCGAATTCAAATCCTTTCCCCGCTATTTACCTTCCCAATCTTCTTTAAGTGCTTAGGATTACTAAACCCAATCTTGCACAGCCAGGTATACATATTTTTTTTACCATTTAATTCTAACCGGCTTATAACAGTGAATCCTTGTTTTGCTCTAAGATCTTTAAACTTATAATCATATGTTTCTACAACTTTAAATCCTTCTTTCTTTAGAACAGAAACTACCTGGGATATTAATTTTTTACTTTGAGAGGAAAGACTGATTACTGGATAATAGGGGACCAGAGTATATTTTTTCTTAAAACAGATGCAACCATCTGTATCAAAAATTCCTCTGATAACAGAAATTAAGAGAGGCTTATCTTTAAGAAATATTTTTGGTATCATAAGATTTTTATCTTTTTTTCCATTAGTTAGTTTGATTACTTGAGTTAAATAGTTGAAAAGAGATTTAGAATAAATAATAAAACCAAAAGTAGTTTTTGAATCATGAAATTTCATAGTTGGTGCAAATCCAAAAACTTTATTAAAATGAGGACTGATAATGTCATAATAAAATTCTTTTTCATCTTTTGGGTTGCCTACACATTTTATCCTGTATTCATTTTTTTCTTTCCTATACTGTATGCTTCCATCACCTATTAAGATACCGCATAGATAAGCAAGTTCTTTCGTTAGATTCTTAGGCAATTTTAAGCCTTTGTGCAACTCTTTTTTATTTGGAATAAAATTAAATGATAAAATTTTTTGTCTCATATTTAGACTTAGACAGGATACTGTCATCTTTGCGAATGATGGTTGTCTTTGGCTTTTAATTTGATGAGGTTGAGTAGTTTTTGTCTTCCTAATTTGAGGTCTATACCTGCGGTTT
>JAGVYP010000010.1 GCA_018303205.1 Candidatus Woesearchaeota archaeon | reverse complement strand
ATGTTAGATGTCTGAGGGGAAGGCTCTTCTAGTACGAGAGGAACGAGGGGTCGAGGCCTCTGGTGTACCGGTTATCTGATAAGGTAGGCCGGGCAGCTACGCCTTAAACGATAAGAGCTGAAAGCATCTAAGCTCGAAACGTACCGCGAAAAGAGACATCTTAGAACGCCCATAAAAGATGGGTTTGATGGAACTGGCGTGTAAGCACCAAGGCAACGAGGTGTTCAGCGCGCAGTCCCCAATTGTTCATACTTTCTGTTGCATGTTTGTATGGTTTCTTTTTTTATTTTTTGTATTTACATTATTTTTTCTTTCTTCTTGTCAAAAACCACCAATCATATGCACAAAAATAGAATATTTTTGGCACGCTGAAAATTCAAATAATTTTCATCGAATTGGTGACATGTGGCGACATGCCACTATCAAGAGGTTTTTGAGCATGATCAAAAATTTTCCTCTGGTAATTGTCCATTGGCATCGAGCCACTCTTCAGAGACTAGTGGAAAATTTTTGACATTTTCATTTTGGAAGATGATTTTTTTAGAATACTCTTTTTGAATTTTTACCATCTGTTCGCGAAGCAATTCAATCCGCGCATGTAACGCTGGTGCCCCGACGGGGCCAACCCTCCCAGCTCAGATTATATTTTTCGTTCAATCGCTCACCTTTATGATGGTAAAAATTCATGAGTTAACATTTAATTATTTCGGTAGTATTCCTTGTTTTATGCGTTGTGCTGCACTTTGATTTTTTTGTGAGAAGAATGCGTGCCATTGTTTGGTGATGAGATTTTCTTCTAAGGTTACTAAGTATTTGTACATTTTTGCTTTGAAGGTTTCATTTTTGTCTTTGAGTTTTTGATGAGTTTCTTCGTTGATGTATTTGAGGTCTTTGCAGAGGTCAATGAGGACTCCTAATTCTTTTGCTGAACTGTATGCGTATGTAAGATGATTGAAGAATACTTTGTTTGAATTTGCTCCTGTGCCTTCTGCAATGTTAATTGCTAGGGAAGTTGCACTTCTTCTCATTTGGTCTGCAATGTTTTTTTGTTCGTACTCTGGGAGAAAGGGCATGATGGCATACACTTGCAGTACTAAGTCATATGCAATTTGGTAGACGATGAGTTCTCTGTAGTCGCGCATGTATTGAAGTGATGATTAATGTTTATTTGTTTATCTGAGAAAAGTCCGAAGAAAATTTATAAATTACGTAATTTTTGTGGAAGAAATCGGAAGTTTTTTTGAAAAGAGATTTATGTTCGTAAAGCTTTCGGAAAAAGCGTTTTATTTTTTAGGCTAATGATCCTCTTTGAAAAATTATTTTTAAAAAAAATGTTAAGAATTATAAAAATTAAAATAAAGAAAGTATATTAGCGTGATTTTCTCCACGCGAACCATACGATTAATAAAATAAAAAAGATTGCGATGATAGTAACTGCACTTTGGAAATTATTTGTTCCTTCATAGGCTTTACCAAATAATCTAAATTGAGGTTTATTTTCTTTATCATTAAGATTATCAGGAGATTCGGTGCTCCATTCTTCTTCTAATTCTTCCACCATATCGAAAAGATGTGAAAACCCTCCTTCTGTGTCCGTTTGACCTTCAATACATTTACATTGCTGATTACAAATAGGGTTTGTCATGGAGGGTGCTCGTAATTTGCAATCTTCTGTTTTTTCGCATTCCTCGTCAGGGGGGTCTATTTGACCATTGCCACAGAGACTTGTTGCAACACTTCCTAAGGTAGGAGAAGTTGTTGTAGTTGTGGAAGGTACACATTTGCATCCTATGCAATTATTCCCATAAGGACAATGTGCATCAACTTCGCATTCATCTGATGGTAGTGGTGGTGGTCTATGCATATTGCACAATCGTGTTGTTACCATCTCTCCTGAAGTAAGATCATGTAAGAATTCTGCATACCCACAATCAGTATCTGGAGGATTATCACAAATACTAGGACAGCAATTATTTCCAGACTCACATGTGTAGACAACAGCTCCTGTTGCTTGGCATTTATTGTTTGCGCAAACTCCTTTCTTGCACCTATCAGCATGACATTGCGCATCAGAAAGACAACAATCCTCTTTTTTTTCATATTGACAATGACCATACCCAGTCCAAGCTTTATCAACACATTTTCCTTGTTTTTCATGACATGCATTAGGAGGTGTTTTACAATCATTATCAGATGAACAAGATTGAGTAGGCATATCAGTAACCTCTGCCCTTACTATAGAAAATGAAAGTAAAAAAAGAGCTATATAAATTATTAATGCATGCTTCATATGAGTATTTTATAACTAGTTTTATATATAATTAATTGTCTACCCCTTCTTTTTAAATAAAGACTACTTATAAGTACTAAATAAGTACTTATTACCATGAAACGAAAAATTACAAAGAATATCCATCAATATCGATTAAATCTGCCTATTGAACTTATGCGAGATCTTTCTTGGGATGATCAGGTTGAAGTAGATTGCCAAGCAGTTTCTACTAAAATGGGAAAAGGAATTTTATTACTCCCTTCTCGAAAAACAAATATGCTTAAAGTGGAGCTCAAAAAATGAAAAAGTTCCTTACACTCGCAACATTAGTAGCCACCCTTTTTCTTAGTGCAGGATGTAAAGATACTCGAGAACACCCTAAACAACAAAATGAAATAAAAACTGATCTTGCGACATTTGTTGTTGAAGAACCTCTACCTTCAGCAGAACCTACTCTAGAGAATGGAAATGATGACCCTCCTGATGAACAAAATTATGCTCCTATTTTTGAAAAAGAAGGCGCTGATTATTTTAAGATGTATAAGATTCCTGATTATTTTGCAAATCAATTTGCTTATTTTAATTTAACTGAGCATGGTAAATTTTTAAGCCCTGAAGATATTAGAGATTTATTTGAAGCAAATATAGATCTTGACTATGTAGAAACACTTCTTGAGGTTAAAGATACGCAAGGAAAAAAAGTATTTACTGAACTCTACCAGATTTTACGTTTTAAAGAATTTGGAAAAGATGCAGATTACGCTTATGACATGTTTGCCATTGCAAAAGAACATAAACTAGATATGGATATGGGTGAACTATACCTTCTTGCAGGTACAGGATTTTCTGTTGAAGAATGGGAACAAACCTTAGCATTTCAAACACCCCATGGAACTATTGCTGAGCTCTACCAAAAAGCAGGATCATGGCTTGGTACAAATAATGTTGTAGAAAATCTTGCACTATTAAAATTTCATTTGCGAGAAACAGGTGCGCCTTTAGAAATAGCATTAGAATTGTTATATAAAGAAGATCAGAGAGGTAATAGGGTTTTTGAAACTGTTATAGATGTTAAACAACAATTGGTGTATCAACAAACTATCTGTTCATATTTTGGAATGAATTATGCAGAAGCAACGCAACAAAAAGAAAGTGATAAACCTCACGCATTATTTCTTTTTCCAACTTGGGACAATGGTGCATTAACAGTTGAAGCAGCGAAAAATGTGTATGCTCCTTTTGCTGAAGTGTATAATGTGCAAGTAGCGTTTATTCATGATCGTGAAGATTTGGAAAGAACAAAATCAAAAGTGACTGATAAAACAAAACTTCTTGCTATTAATACCCCTATGGGAGAGGATCCTAAATTAAAAGGCAATACACTTTTTTTTGGAGAAAACTATCGGCAACTTGCAGTATTAGTTGACCAACAATGCGTTTTACCTGTTGACGATGCCCTCACTACAGAATTGGTAAATGCTCTTCCTGCAGATGCAGATATTTGGTTAAACACATGCTTTGGAGCATATGGCGGGTCTGATAGTTATGCAGGAGAAATGCATAAGATCAAAGGACATGTTGTTCATACGGGAACAGAAGCATATAGCCTTGATGATATAAGCATTCAAATAAACCCCTTTGCCGCGCATGTGAATAGAGATGGAAAAAATCTCACATCTGTTTTTCGTAAATAAAAGAAACCTTTTTAAATTCCAGTTTTCCATACGCTCTTAGCGTGAAAAAAACAATCTTGCTTTTATGTTTTCTTATCCTATTTCTTAGTATGGTCTTTTCTGCAGAAGCAATAACAGAGCGAATGAGGAATGCGCAAACAGGTAAAGTTCTTGGTAGCTATGGTATCTTTCCTGAAACCACCTGTCCTTGTAAAGAAGCAGTGGATATGTTCACGAAGGTTCCGACTGGAGATAGTATTTTTGGTAAGAGTGTATGTGGAACACCTAAAGATAACCCCTTAAACATTTACACGCATGTTTATCAAACAATGAATCCTACTCAAACGAGTAGAGGTTGTGAATGTTTTGCTGGCAACCCAGAAGTAACAACTCTTGAAATTTCTCGAACGTGTCCTACAAATAGTGCATGCCCAGAACGTTGTGTCAATAAATGTAAACAAGAAGGAGATAATGCAAAATGTAAGTATAATACGCAAAGAGAAATTGATGCTGCCTGTACTGATGATACAGACCAAGACTGTATAGGTAGAACCTACGATAATTGCCCTGTTGATTACAATCCAGAACAAGAAGATACTGGTCCAGGACCTGATGGTAAAGGAGATATATGTGATAATTGTAAAAAAGATTATAATCCTGATCAGCTAGATAATGATAATGACCGGTATGGTAATGTTTGTGATAATTGTAAAGAAGTGAACAATCCTGATCAAGCAAACAATGATCAAGACCATCTTGGAAATGTTTGTGATAATTGTAAAAATATTAAAAATGATGATCAAGCAAACAGTGATATGGATCTTCCCGGAAATGTATGCGATAACTGTATTAACATAAAAAATGATGATCAACTTGATGATGATTCTGATAAGGTTGGTAATGCATGTGATAATTGTCCAAATATAAAAAATCCAGACCAAGCAGATTCAGATGCTGATTCCTTAGGAGATGTATGTGATAACTGCCCAAGTATATATAATCCAGGTCAAGAAGACATCAATGGTAATGGTATTGGAGACGTGTGTGAAATTAGTACGAATGATGCTGCTTCAATAGGTCCATTTACCGTTACTGAATATTTAGCATATTTAGAAGATTTAGAAAATAATAAAAAAGATGTTTATTTAGAAGAATTTTTCCCTACCGAAGACTACCCACCTCCTTTAGGTGAAGAAGAAGATGACGATAATGAGAATACCGAGCCTTCGTTGCAACCAAATTTAGCAGATTTAACTGATGAAGAGAGAGAGAAATGGGAACGCTATTTAAAAGGAAGATATTTTGATCCTGATCTTACTATTGATGGAACTATACCTACCACTACCGCGACCCCTGCTATCTCTTCATCCCCTGCCTCTACTTTAAGTCTTGGCTTGGCATATCAGAATACGCAAATAAACAATTTTGTCGGCATCTTTGGTATCCTAGCTATCTTACTTATTGTTTTTATTTCTTGGAGAAGTTATAAAAAGAGCTAAAGTTTCTTCATAGTATGCTCTGCCTTGGAATAGAATCAACAGCCCACACCTTCAGCATTGGTATTGTCAAATTTGACAAAGGAAAATGTGTTGTTCTTGCTAACGAAAAAGATTTGTACAGTACAGAAAAAGGGGGTTTTATTCCTGCAGAAGCTGCAAAGCATCATGTTGCTGTTTGCGATGTTGTTTTAAAAAAAGCGTTGGAAAGAGCAAAGATAAACATAAAAGAAATTGATATTATTTCTTATGCTCAGAGTCCTGGAATAGGAACAACACTTGAAGTCGGTTGTATTGTTGCAAAAAGTCTTGCGGTTCTTTTCAAAAAACCCTTAGTGGGTGTAAATCATTGTATTGCACATATGCAAATTGGAAAAGCACTCTGCGGAGCAAAAGACCCTGTGATGATGGATGTTGCAGGAGCAAACACGCAAATTCTCGCTTATGAAGCTGGAAAATATAGGATCTTTGGAGAATCACTCGATGGTGGAATGGGTAATTACCTTGACAAATTTGCAAGAGAGTTAGGATTAGGATTTCCTGGAGGACCAAAAATCGAACAACTTGCTTTGCAAGGAAAAAACTTTATTGAATTACCTTACAGTGTTAAAGGTATGGATGTTTCTTTTGGAGGCATTTTTACAAATATCAGACAAAAATTTGCATCAGGAAGATATTCCAAAGAAGATTTGTGTTATTCTTTACAAGAAACTGTTTTTGCGATGCTGATTGAGACTTGTGAACGGGCAATGGCACACACGGGAAAAAAAGAATTGCTATTGGGAGGAGGAGTTGCGTGCAATAAACGATTACAAGAAATGGCAAAGGTCATGTGCAAAGAAAGAAAAGCAAAATGTTTTGTTCCTGAAAGACAATTTTTAGTCGATAACGGAGCGATGATTGCGTGGCTTGGTATTCTTTCTTATTTCTTATAAAGCAGGAAATAAAGTGAGTATTGAAAAAGCAGACACCCAACCGTATTTGAGAACAGATCGGGTTAAGGTAAATTGGATGTAACTTTTAATTTTTATTATTTCTTTTTATTATCTTTTATTAATTCTCCTTTTATTCTATCACCTCTATAAAATTCATTTTTTTAAATTTTTAAAAAAAATAGGTGTATCTTTTCATTCTTGTTTGATGTTAAAAAAAAGGTTCTATATCTTTTTTCCGGCTCTGTCCTAAATCTCACTATCGTTCGGGTTAGCAGCTTCTCACTTGTTATTCTTTTTCTTGATACGTGACATTCCCCGTTAGGGACTTCCCCCTTGTCACTATTTATCGTCTTTGTCTACAAAGCTCGACCTTATGCTGCTAACCAACATTTAGGACAGAGCCCTTTTTTCCCTAATCTTTAAATACCTCAAGTGTTATCATGGTGCATGGCAGATCCGAATCCTACAGCACCTAACCCAGTACAACCACTTAGGGCTTTAGTTCTAGAACTTTTTGAAAGAGAGAGGGAAAGAGATAAACCTGGACCAGTTACGGTACTTGTTACATTATCCCATCCTGAGTTAAGTCGAGTAGGTCAGGATGGAAGAAGACATATGAGTATAAGAGATGATCCTGATGGGAGTATATGGTTTCATGTGTATGATTATAGTGGAGGAAGAGACGGAATATATAAATTGGAACCAGGTTCTAACCGATTAGAACATGTACAATCTCCGGCTGGACCCCAAGGTCAACAGATTCATTGGTACGGCGGAAGGATGCGAGTAGACCCCGACTATCACAGAGAAATGGAAGAAGATTCGGGATGGTGGAGTTAACTGTATAATCCTCTTTGTTATAATTTTCTCAATTTATTCAGAATTTAAAAAAATTATTTCACAAATCTATTTCTGATAAATAAAAACTAGCGTTTTTCTAAACGTCGTATCTCATTTGCAAGTACTTCTTTCTTTCCTTTGTACGTTTCTACTTTTCCTATTGCTTCAATGAACGTTCCTTCTTCTAATTGAATTTCATCAAAAATGATAACTGGAACTTTCGTGCGATGTTCAACTTCTAAGATAGTCAAGTCTTCTTTTTGCGTTATTTTTGTTATTTTGCCTTGTACCTTTGCAGTTTGTTCTTCTTCGAGAAATATAACATCTTTCTCTTCCAGATCAAGCGTAACAGACAAGATCCAGAGAGCAGGTAAGCCTAGTAACAAGCAGATGAGTGCTATTCCAAAGAGTGTTCGTTCTTCCATCTTTTTTTTATAGTTTTTGTTCTTTATATGTCTCATCCTTGAAAAAACAAGAAGATTACGAGAAAAACCGTATTTTTTTCGGGAAAAGAATTTTTTTTATTTCCAATTTTCTATTTTTTTATCTTTCTAAAATTTTAATTTGGATAAGGAATTTATTAAAATTTCTCAATTAAAAGTTATAACTTAATCATATAATCTCTCTTTTCAACCATCGAAACCCATATAAAGGTCATCTTATCTTTCATGTTCATGCCCAGAATCCAGAGTCCTTCTTCCATTAACCTCTACAAACAATGCCCACGGAAGTATTATTACCGTTATATTCTCAATTTAGAACCTTTACCAAGCATCCATACTCTGCGGGGAAATATTACCCATAGCGTATTGCAACACTTCTTTGATGTTGATACTTCAAAGCTAACCATGAAAAATTTTGAAGAACCTCTGAAGACAGAATTACAATCTCTTTTGGTGAAATTCTGGAATGAAAGCAAAAAAAATCTTGATGCTCTCTCCTTATCTTCTGATCAGCTTATTTTTTATTTTGAAGAAACACTGATGATGTTGCTCAATTGGTTTGAGAAGTTCACGCAAAAGATGAAAAGTTTTCAAGGACTCTCTTTTTCAGAAATTTTTCAAAAACTCACTCCCTTAAGAGAATTGGAAATTGCTTCAAAAAAACATTCTTTGCGAGGATTCATCGACGCTATAGAAGACCTTGAGGGAGAAAAAAGAGTGATGGATTACAAGACTTCCAAGCGTTTTGAATTGACAGAAGAGTATAGACTTCAACTCGCTATTTACGCACTTCTTTACGAAGAAAAGCATGGGTATCCTCCTAAAAAAGTGGGAATTTATTTTTTAAAAGACACGGGAAAACATGAGCACACCATTCCTGTTGACAAAGCACTGCTTGTCTGGGCAAAACGAGAAGTAGCTTTTGTCCATGAAATGACCCAGAGCGATAACATGGGAGATTATCCTAAAAACATCACCCCTCTTTGCAAATACAGCACAGGGCAATGCGATTATTATGAACCCTGTATGGTGCAAAAAACAATACCAGAATTAGTGCAGGTGAAGTTGGATTAGAAATTTCGAATATTTGAAGCTCTTTGAAGAAGATGCTGTGCTGCACTATAGATTTCTTTTTTGAGATGCATAGGTGAAGAGCTTGAAGGATGGGTTTGCATTGCCAGTTTTTCTACTTCTCGAAGATAGTATGATAGTGCAACGCTTAATTCTCTGCGGCGTATAGCGCTAACGCTATCTTCTCCATTAATAATAGCAGATATCTGATAAAGATACGCATCACTTTCCATAAGGGCATTTTGATCATTTCTTGATATTTGGTGGTCATTGGTGTGATCCAAAAAAAGCTTTCCTTCTCGATAGCCATAATAAAAGACAGAAACATGTCTTCTTTCATGCCTTATAGCGGAAACAAGATCATCAGGAACAGTATTGACCCATCCTATGTTTCTCACTTTTTTTGTTGTATCAACAAAAGAAGGATCTTTTAAAAAATATTTTTCTCCATCTTCATAGGTAACATGACAATAGGTAAAAAATTGGGGGTTAATCATAATAACTCCTTTAAGTTTTACGCCTATGGGAGCTCTGATTGTTCCTGCTTCTGCATTTTCAAAATTATCGTTTACTGATCTTTTGAAGACATCGAATAATGATTCTCTGCTGGGAAGATCTTGAAATCCCCTTTGACGAAGTTTTTCGAAAAAAGAAACTTGTTCTTGCAGCCAAAATTCTTCAGTTCCTGCATACATTACTTTCTCTAATTCTCCCATTTCTTCCAAAGTTGCATTCACTTGTTTTACAAAAGCATCACGTAGTTCAGGAAATGCTCTTGCCTGTGCAAGAGTAATATCTCCAGTTCCAGAATAAGGTGTTACTAATTCATCAAGACCGCGCATAGGATCAGTATAATGATCATATGCTGCTTTTATAGCAAAACCTGCACCGCCAACTGCAACAAACCCGAGAAGTCCAACTAATGTTCTTCTATTTTTTCTATCAACAGATTCTTTATGGAGTCTTGCAGATACTTCTTCAGCTTTTTTTTCTGCTTCCTTTTGAGTTGCTAGTTGTGCTTTTCTTCCACTTTTTTTAGCCATAACTCTTCACACGACTCTTCCTTTAAAAAGATGCGCTGATATTTCTTCAAAATTTTTCAAAATCTATGCACAAGATTTATAAACCTTAAAAAAGCCAGAAAGAGTATGGTTCTGAACTTCAAAAGCACTGCTGATCTTAAGGTTTCAGACCAGATTATTGATCAGGTTATTGGTCAGGATGATGCAGTAAATATTATCAAAAAAGCTGCTGTGCATAGAAGGCATGTTCTTCTCATTGGAGAACCGGGAATAGGAAAGAGTATGCTCGGTATGGCTTTAGCTGAACTTCTTCCCAAAGAAAAATTGATGGACACGGTCTCTTTTCAAAATCCTAATGATGAAAATCAGCCTTTGATCAGGACGATGCCAGGAGGTGAGGGAAGAAAGCTTGTCATGAGGGCTCAAATCGAATCCCAGCGCATGTTTAAAAGTCAAAACATTTTTTTCTTTATCCTTATTATCATTGCAACCTTTCTTCCTTATTATTTTTGGAAGACCGGAGAAATTTCCGATGTAATCTATGCTGCTTCTATGATTTCAGGCATGGGTTTTTTGATTGGTTTTATTCTTTTTATTAATCTAGGAAAGAAAATGGCAAATCAAAAACTGAGTGTTCCTAAAGTGATCGTTGACAATTTTGAAAGAAAACAATCCCCTTTTTATGACGCAACAGGAGCACACGCAGGAGCATTACTGGGAGATGTACTTCACGATCCGTTCCAAAGCGGAGGTCTGGGTACACCAGCTCATGAACGTGTTGTTGCAGGAATGATCCACAAAGCACATATGGGAGTATTGTTTCTTGATGAGATTAGTATCTTAGAACCCCATACACAACAAGAGCTCTTAACTGCATTGCAAGAGGGGAAATTTGCAATTACAGGTCAATCTGAACGTTCTGCAGGAGCCATGGTAAGAACAGAACCCGCACCCTGTAATTTTGTACTTGTCGCAGCAGGAAATGTGGAAACGATTCAACACATGCATCCTGCACTGAGAAGTAGAATTCGAGGATATGGATATGAGGTATACATGAAAGACACCTTCCTTGATACTCCTGAAAATCAGGAAAAAATTGCTCATTTTGTCGCTCAAGAAGTAAAGAAGGATGCACGCATTCCCCATTTTAGCAAGGCAGGAGTTATGGTGATTATTCATGAAGCAAGACGAATGGCAAGTAGAAAAGGACACCTTACAATACGCCTAAGAGAACTTGGTGGTCTCGTACGAGCTGCAGGAGATATCGCAAAGTCTGAGAAAGCAAAATTCGTTGAACCCGTGCATATTGAAAAAGCAAGAAAACTAGCAAGACCTTTAGAACAACAAATGGCAGATGAGTACATTGAAAGAAAAAAACAATACCAAGTGATTATTACTGAAGGAAAAAGAGTAGGAAGAGTGAATGGCTTAGCAGTCATTGGTCAAGGAGTAGCACTTTCTGGAATCATTTTGCCCATTGAATCTGCAGTTGCACCAGGAGGAAAAGAAAAGGAAATCATCGCAACTGGGAAACTAGGAGAAATTGCTAAGGAGGCTGTAAAAAACGTTTCTGCCATTGTCAAAAAATATTTCGGAGAAGATATTAAAGAAAAATACGATCTCTTTGTGCAATTCTTGCAAACCTATGAAGGTGTTGAAGGAGACAGTGCTTCCATTGCTGTTGCAACGAGTATTATTTCAGCATTGAAAAATATCCCTATCAAACAGAATTATGCTATGACCGGGTCTCTTTCAGTAAGGGGAGATGTACTTCCTATTGGAGGTGTTTCTGCTAAGATTGACGCTGCTATCGACGCAGGTATTGCCTTTGTCATTGTTCCCAAAGCAAATTTGCAAGATATCGTTATAGATGCTGCGCGATTAAAGAGAATCAAGGTAATTCCTGTAGAGACCATAGAACAAGTACTTCAAGAAGTGCTATACTGGAAGGGTCATGAAAAAACAAAAAGAAAACTCATGCCTTCTAAAAAATAAGTTATTTCTATGACATAGAAAAATAATTCTCACAAGCCAGAACTAGAAAGGTCACTGTCATTAAATCCTGATACCTGAGCATTCCTACCTTGGAGTAAAACCAGAAAAATGACTGATTCATGCAGGTCATTTTTCGCGAAACCTGCGACAAGGAAGCAGTAAACCTCCGTAGGAATGCTCAAAAAATACAAAGAATGAACAAAAAAAGATAGACAAGAATAATAAAGAACAAGTCTCCGCAAAGTGCTCAAAAGAAGAAAAAATAACCGATTTTGAGGAGTTCCCTGCCCAGCGAAAGGTTTAAATAACTCGAAAGCTTTAAATAACCGTTTTATGAAAAAGGGCGTCATGGTAAAAAAAGTTGTAAAAAGCAGGAGAAGTTGCCCTGCCTGTGGCAGTATCTCTATTGTTCATGTTGAAGAACGTGATCAGACCATATGCAGAGACTGTGGAACAGTTTCTGAACCCCTAATACAAACTACGAGAGTTGATTGGCTTCATGAGTCCCAACCCAAAACAACACTTAAACTCAGCCCAGAAGTAGAACAAATGCTCGCACCTCCACCACCTCCTAAGGAGAAATTTGTAAAGAAATCTAAAACAGGAAAATCACAAAAGAAAAAAGGAAAACCTCTCAGAAAGAAGATTACAAAAAGCAAAAAAAAGCTCGTTGTCAAAAAGAAAAAGACTTCAAAGAGAACAGCAAAAAAACAAAAACCTAAGAAACGAGCCTCCTCTTTCCGTGCTTTTGCAAAAAAAGCAAAAAGATTTCTGAAAAGAAAAAAGTCAAGAAGACGATAAGCCATTTCTTTTTTATTTTTCGTTTTTCACCTTTTTTAAAAAAGAAAATGAAGAGTAGATAGTAGATATAAAAAAAAGAATGAAAATAAAAGAAAAAGAGAGTTTTGAAATTTTTATTTTAAAAAAATATAAAAGATGAGAGAAAATGATTATGATTATTCTTGAGATGCTTCTTGCGCTGCAGCTGCCACCCGTGGAGTAAATGTCAGTTCCCCAATTTGTTCCCAACCACCCCAATTACAGGTGACATGTCTTGTGCATCCTTCACCACAAGAACAATCAGCAGACTGAGCACACTGCACAGGACCACAGGCTGTTTGACATACAGGAGATGTAGTATCAACATTCACGCTTGGATTACTCGTTGAATAACAAGTGCAGGTATCTCCAGCTGGACCACGCAAATTTAAGACTCCTGGAATTTGAATCGTTGCACCGCTCACGCAAGTGTATTGATTCAAAACACCAAGGATGTAAGATCCATAATTTGGCTGCGAAGTAGTTCTGCCACGCTCTGCACATTCATCCTCACAATTCAAAGGCTGCGGAACATAATCTTGACCACTACCTCCTTGAATAACTTCTTCCTGAGCTCCGCCTTGCACGACTTGACCACCAGGCAAAGAACCAATAGTATCATCTTGCTCAGGATTGACAGGAGCATAACAACCCCGCATCGCAGGAGCACAAGGTAATCCGTAATAAGCCTGGCAAGCAGCAGGATTCAAGAACAACCCCGGAGGACATTTGGGAACACAACTATAACAAGGAGTTTCTGTTCTTTTTGTATAAGTAACTGCCTCACAAGCCTCATTAGGATAACACTGATTGTAACAGGAAGAACTTGTTCCTGTTCCTTGAGGACATGCATCAGGAATAACCTCATCTATCAAAACACATTTGCAAGCTGTTTCACCCTCCATAGAACACACTTTAGGAGGAGGACACGTATCAGGAACTGTAGCATAACCTCTTCTTCCTCCGGTATCACACTCTTCCAGGCCTCCACCACCAACCCATTGTGAAGAAAGATAACCATCACCACATCTTGGAGTAACCGGCCTTCTCTGGCAGACACAAGTTTCAAGATCGCAATAAGCAGAATCAGTTTCAAAATTAATTTTACAATCATCCTTGCATGTTTTTCCTTCACCTGGCAAGACAGGCTGAAGACCTTGCAAAACATCACGCTCATTTTTCGCGCAACTAATAGTTTTATCGTCTATCACCTTTTCTTTACATTCACAAGTATTAACATCACAATAAACATTTTCACCTGCTTTCGCAGCATCTGCTTCAGAACCGCCAAATGCTTTCGCAAAACTGGTAATCATTTCTTTACAATCATCCTTACACGCATCGCCTTTTTTCCAAGATGATTTTCCTCCAAACATGGTATCAAAGGTGTTATCACCACAAGTTATAGGATCCTCTTTTATTTTACAAATACAATCTGCAGGATCACAAAAGACATCAGGAGGAGCAAAGATAATATCTTTACAATCATCCTTACAAACAGCACCCGGCTTAACAAGAGGAGCTCCGCCAAAACCTACACTAAAACTATTTTCAACACACGTAGGATCAGGAGGCGGAGGAGGAGGCTGACAAACACAATTCACATTATTACACACCCAACCCGGACCAATAAGATTACAATCATTCTGACAAACAGCACCTGGAGGCAAAGGACCTACTGGACCAAAGATAGCTGCAAAAGCACCCCAAGCACAACTCTCAGGAGTCTTAGGATCAGTACACCTGCAACCTAAACATAGAGAATCAGGATTGCCTGTTGCTGCCTGACAAAATGCATGAGCATTCCTTGCAACAGGGTCTGTTAAATTAAAAGGATCTTTTCCAGCATCACAAAATTCATTAAATCCGGGTTGTTTATTATTCAAATCTTTGCCATTCGGTGCTTGCACCTTTTCATCTCCACAATACGTTAACGTACAATCAGGAGTACACGTAGAATCACCTTTAGGACCCTGATCACATTCTTCACCAGGATCAAGAACATTATTTTGATTACAAACTACTTTTGTAGGAGCAATACCACTACACTGACAAATATCCCTCCTGCAGGGAGTTAAGAACCCATTATCTGTACATTGCTGATCCGCAAGAGACTGATCAACATTATCGCACTGTTCTATACTCCTATTAAAATTATAAGGCTCATTATTTACTTGGTTATCCCCACAATACGTTGGAAAACACTGGTCGCACATGTCTAATGGATTGTCATTTTTATCATCACACAATTCAGGAGCTTGAATGACACCATCCGTATTACATACTTCTTGCACTTGCTTCTTAATCTGGTCTAATTCTTCACAGCCAGAGAGGAGAAAAACAAACAGGAGAAAAGCAAAGATGACAAGATACATTCTCATACCTTTATGCATACCAACCCCTCTAAAATACTTCTCGGAAGTTTACTTATATAAATGTTTTGATTTCAAGATATGACTATTTGACGAATACTTTTTCATGAAAAAAAAGGTGTTCAAAGACGTTAAAGCATGTCTTGTGCCTAACTTTTGTGTTTTTTATTGTTTTTATCTTTTTTTAGTATTTTTCTTATTTTTCTCTTGTTTTTTATGAGACTTTCTATTTTTCCTATATCTTTTAAAATATTTTTTTTATCGTCTATATTATTAATTTATTTAGAATTTTTTTAGTTTTATAAAAAATAATAAAAATAAACGAAAAAAAAATAGTCGGAAACCAAAGAAAAAGAATAAACGAAGAAAAGAATATTTCATTGTGCCTAATTTTTTGGTTGTGCATAATGGGGTAGTATTACCTTCTCTTTCTTTCAAATTCTCGTGCGAGTGATGCAAGTACGTGTTCTGTTTCTTTTTCTTTTAGGGAAAGGGGACGTTTTTTTATTTTTTCTTTAGAAGTAACGTCTTTTCTTTCGTCTTTTTCTTCTTCATAATAAGACTCTACCGACTTGGGTGAAGAGAATTCTTGTGATAAGGAAACAACAGAACGTTGTGCTTTTCTTTCATATTCTGAAAGTGCTTTCTGGTCAGAAGGAATAATGTTTGGCTTTACGTGCTCAATCTGCACGCCACCTCCTGCTTGAAGAGGAATATCAGGAATACCACTTGAAGAAGAAGGGGCATCTTGTTTTTGCCGTACTTTTTCAAGAACACACTGAATAACTGCATCCCTTGCATATTGGAGCACCTTTTGAGGATTGCAGTTTGCTTTTTTGAAAATTTCCTTAAGCTGCGCTTCTTTCAGAGGATACGTGCCACTTCCATTGCACGCTTCAATGCGCTTTTGCAGCATTTCCTTTAATTCGGGTTCTTTCAAAGAAGTAAGTTCCATCTTGAGCGCTGGAGTAACTTTTTTCCATGCGGAATTTGCAATACGCTCAGGAGTATCTGCAATAATCAATTGAAAGGAAAGATCTTCTTCAATGAGAGAAGATAAAAATTGAATGTTTTCTTCAGAAAGATCAGCTGCGTCATCAAGGAGAAGCACATAAGGACCTTGAGCGAGATACGTTCTCAATAACAGAGGGATTTGCTGGTCTTCCAAAGAAATAAAAGGCCTATGAAAAAGGTAGATGTAACCTTTGGGAATCCAGGAAAGCCATGGTGTTTTGTATACTTCCTGTGAAAGATGAGAAGAAAGATTACGAAAGCCAAGACGAAAATACAAAAAAGAAAGAAAGCGATCCTTGGGAGGAAGAAGAGCATGAATAATCTTCTTTTTCAAAACATGCAAAGAAGCCTTGCCTGCCTTGAGAAATTTTGTTTTTATTCTCTTTTCAAAACTTAATTCGTAATCCATCCAGGAAAGCAACTGAGTTTTTCCCATGCCAGGAGTGCCAAGGAGAAAACACGTTTTTTGCTCACGCAAGATAAACAGATTAAGCTTCTTTCTTTGTTCAGTATAGCCTGTCATAAAGTCTTCTTCAGGATGAAAAATCTTATCTTGAAAAGGATCAGCGTCCCAAGAGAGAAGCTCAAGCCAATTGATCACAAACTGGCTATTTCTATCCCTATAGCGCACAATAAGGTCATGATTCCTTTTGATAATCTTAAAATCTTTGCCCATACCCTTTATTGAGTAGAGGGTGGTTAAAAAAGCTTGCGAAAATAGAATAGGGTTTAGCCTATGACAGAAAGGTATAGTTTCTTTTATTTTTTATTCACCTCTTAATTTTTTATAAAAAAAACTTTAAAAGATAAAAAAACCAAAAGAATGTCAAAAATACAAAAAAGATGAAAATCATTCAAAAAAAAGAAAAAAAATTGAAAAAGATAAAAATAATTCAAAAGAAATAAAAAAAAGGAGTAAGAAAAAAAATACAAAAAATTCAAAAATAAATCTTATTACTTCCAATGCAGTTTCATTTTTTCTTGTTTCAATAAAACACTTTTGACATTTGTATCAAGATCATAATGGATAACTTCCCTATAGATCCTTTTTTTCAGACGAAAAACAAGAACCTCAAAACCATAGCGTTCTAATAAGCGTATACACTGAAGTTGATTTTTCTTAAGCTGTTCATGTTCTAATTTAATCTCTGCAAAAAACATGTCCTCTTTTTTATAACAAAAAAAATCAGGTAAGCCTCCCTGCTGCTTTTTAAGATCATCGCGCAAAAGATACAAAAGCAATTGGAGTTTTTGCAAGAGAATGCGTTCTAAAAGATTATACTTGTTTTGAACATTCGGATAAAGAGGATAATACAAGGAATATGCTTTTCCAAGAACCATGTGACCACGAAAAACAGTATACCCTTTTTTTAAGAAGTAATGCTTTGCCAAATACTCGGACAAACCTCTTCTTGATACATAGGGATAGGAAGAAAGCTTAATCTCCTTGATGATCATGAGAGAACTTTTTATGTTGTCTACTAATAGCTTACGTCCGCATGTCCAGTGGGGAGTGGGGTTCCTAGGATTCAGAAAGAAACCGAAGGAAAAAAGATATCCAGGTGTGCTAAGCGTTTTTTATGCGCCCTATAAGTATTTTTCAAAAGATATATAACTACAAAGATAAAAAAAAAATCATGCGCTACGAAAAGAAATGTTGCACACTACAAACAGAACCAAAACTGAAAAGAAGTCTTGGCTTCTGGCAGGCAAGCATTTGTGGAATAGGCATTATTCTCGGAGCAGGAATTTACGCCTTAATTGGTATTGGAGCTGGGTCAGCCGGACCTGCACTCTGGCTAAGTTTTCTCATTGCAGGTATCATTGCTACCTTAACAGGTTTAAGTTATGCTGAACTTTCTTCCATCTTCCGCAAAGACGCTGCAGAGTACGATTATGTAGAAAAAGCGTTTAGCAAAAAATTAGCATGGTTTATCTCCCTTATGATGATTTTTGCAGCAATTTTTACAGCTGCAGCAGTTGCCATCGGATTTGGAGGGTACCTCAAAAGCCTTACAGGAATCCCTATTTTGTTAGGAGCAATTTTCCTTATTTTTATGGTTACCCTCGTTAATTTGTGGGGTATTAAAGAATCAGCATTTTTTAACACAATCTTTACTCTTATTGAAGCAAGCGGATTATTTTTTATTATTTTTCTTGGAATGAAATATTGGGGAAACGTTAATCTTTTAGAAATGCCAAATGGCTTTGGGGGTGTACTCCAAGCAGGAGCCCTGGTCTTTTTTTCTTATATTGGCTTTGAAGCAATCGTTAAATTAACTGAAGAAACAAAAAACCCAACCAAGACTATTCCGAAAGCTATTGTTTTCTCTGTTCTTGTAAGCACACTGATCTATGTTCTTGTTGCTGTCTCAGCATTAAGTGTTATCAGTTGGGAATCATTAAATGCATCAAATGCCCCTCTTGCAGAAGTTGCAAAACAAGCACTTGGAGGACACACTTTTTTGATCCTTGCACTTATTGCCTTATGTTCTACGCTCAATACGGTACTTATGGATGTAGTAACCACCTCAAGACAGGTATATGGAATGGCCAACAAAAAAGTGTTACCTTCCTTTTTAGGAAAAATAGGAAAAACAAAAACGCCTTATCATGCTATCCTAGCAGTAAGCGCTTTTGTTCTTTTTTTTCTTGCAATCCATGATCTTGAAAGAATTGCAAGCATAGCTAATTTCTTTACGTTCATTACTTTTGCTCTCATTAATTTTTCTGTGATCGCATTACGAAAAAAATATCCTGTGAAAAGACCCTTTCGCATTTCAGGGAGCATCTTCGGAATTCCTATTCTTCCTCTCTTAGGAGGAATTCTTTCCTTAGGAATGTTGTATTACGTTTTCTTAGGAGTCATTTAACGCTTTATTATTTTTTTATCTCCGAATTTGGTATTATAAAGAAAAAGAGAGATCTGTACCTGTTATAGTGTTTATAGGAATCATCACCAGCATATTTTAATAAAGAGTGTATAAAAACTATGGAAAAATAAGTAACTAAAAAAAATCCGAAAAAAGTACTAATAAACATAGAAATTTTTCGGAATTTTCGACAACAGGTATATGAATATTAAAAAATAAGATAAACATATGTTTTTTGAAATACTGATTGCGATTACCCTCGGCATTATTGCAGGCGTGCTTACGGGCATCACTCCAGGAGTCCATGTAAATCTCGTTTCTGTTATTTTATTAAGCGCTTCTCCTTTTCTTTTGCAGTACACTAGTGTATTATCACTCGCAGTTTTTATCGTAAGCATGGCAATAACCCATTCCTATATGGACATGATTCCCTCAACTTTTTTAGGAGTACCAGATCCTGATACGGTCATGGGCGTTTTACCAGGACATCAACTGCTCATGGAAGGAAAGGGATATGAAGCAGTAAAATTAACTGTTATCGGAAGTTATTTTAGTTTGCTTATAGGAATTTGCATCGTTCCTTTACTTATAATTATTATCCCACTTGTTTATGATTTTATTGCAGCAGCAATTGGATGGTTTATTCTTCTTGTTGTTCTTTTTATGATTTTCAAAGAAAAAACAATACAAAAAAAACTCTGGGCTTTTCTGATCTTCAGTTTTTCTGGACTTCTTGGGATCATCGTACTTGACTTTCCGAATTTATCACAACCTCTGTTGCCTTTATTATCAGGACTTTTTGGAGTGAGTGGTTTGCTTATTTCTTTAGCAAATAATACGGTTCCTCCACCACAAAAGATCAGTGAAACCATTTTTGTTGAGCCAGTTATTACAGGTCAAGCACTTTTTGCAGCAGTAACATCAGGATGGCTTACTTCCATGTTACCGGGATTGGGAAGTGCACAAGGAGCTATTATCAGCAGTACGATTTTTCGGAATTTAGGAAATTACGGGTATATGATCTTAGTCGGTGGTATTGATACGGTAAATTTTTTGCTTTCGTTAGTAACACTGTATACTATAGAGAGAGCAAGAAATGGCGCAGTTATTGTTATACAATCCTTAATAGAACACATTACCCTTTCTCAGATTACCATGATCATGTGTGCTGCACTCATTGTGGGAAGCATATCTGTTTTTTTATGTTTGGGAACAACAAGAATTTTTGCAAGAATCATTGAGTGGATTCCCTATTCTTTTTTATGTTGGAGTGTGATCAGTATTGTGATGAGTTTAGTTGCTTATTTTTCAGGACTTTCAGGTTTAGTTGTTTTGTTTGTCAGCACTGCTCTTGGTATGATTCCTGTGATTGTGGGTGTGGGAAGAAACCATAGTATGGGATGCTTACTTGTTCCAGTGATGATATTTTTTTTATATTGAAAATATTTAAAAAAGAGAAAGATTTATATATAACAGAATTGATATTACTTATAAGTAGTAAAATGAAGTGAAGACGATGACAGAAGCACAATACCCTGCAGATGAAGTACAACCTGCTCAACCTTCTCAAGGAACAGAAGAACAATCCTTAGAAGTAAGAGTAAAAGCAATGCTTGAAGGTACTCAACCTTTTGATAGAGAAGCAATAAGAGACTATGTTCTTAGAACAGAACAAGAAAGAGAGACCTATAGAAAATTAAGCGAACGTGATCCTTTAACAGGAGCATATAACAGAAGAAAATTTGAACATGATCTTGAAGCAACTGCACACAAAGCAGATCGAATACATTTTGATTTTTCCTTAATCTATATTGATCTCGATTTTCTCAAACAAATTAATGATGGCCCAGGAAATCATGCAGATGGTGATACAGCATTAAGAACCGTTACAGGGGTAGCACATAAAATGTTACGTGATTATGACAGTGACCATCTCTACAGGATTGGAGGAGATGAATTTGCAATCATCCTGGAAGGTACAGATCTCTCACAAGGTGTTGCCATCGCTGAACGATTAAAACAAGCTATCAATGAAGCAAAATTATCCGTAAGCATGGGAGTTTCTAATTATAAAGGAGTCGCAGATAGCACTATCGGTCTTGTGCAATCTGCAGATCGTGCTCTTTACAAAGCAAAAGAACAAGGAAGAAACAAGGTAGTAGCAGCAGAACCTCTTTTGGATTAAGTAAAATTATTTTGACATTTCTATCCTTCCTCATTTATTCTATCAACTTTTTGAGAGTCTCTCTATCTGATTTATTTTTTGTATTTTAATTTGAATGCATAAAAATTCCGTTTTGCAAAGCAAGACAAAGTAATTGAAATTTAGTACGATCATATTGACCTCGTGACGTATCATTTTGAAATAAAGGTTGTAACTGAGGTCGAACTCTTAAATTTGCGATATGAGCTTCACTCCAGTTAGAAAGACCATTATTTAACCAATGCATTACAGGAGAAGCAAAACCAAATTTATCTTTTGCAGCATAGACCTCAGCAGGCACACCACTTCTTTTTGCAAATTCACAAAATGTTTTTTTTGTTTCACCACCACTGACTTTTTCTTTTACACTCAATCCGTACATAAATTCGACAACTCGAAAATCGAGATAAGGAGATCTTTTTTCTATCCCAAAAGCACTAGCCAATTTGTCAGAGGTTAGCAAAAGAGGGGGAAAACTAATTCCCAGATCTGCTTGAGTTAATAATTTTCCTAAATCTTGCCCTCGCTCCATAAGACTAGCAAGATATAGAAAAGCTGCATCAGAATGAGGACCCCTCCTCACAAGCTCATAATATTTTTCTACAAAAGACATACTCTCATGTGTTCTTTCTTGAAATAACTGTATAAGAGATTTGTAAGACAAAGCGAGTTCGGGAGTTAAAGTATCAGGCCCCTCCAACATCAAAAGATGTCTTACATATCCTAACATAAGTTCATCAGGTCCTATGCCACCTACCGCAATTTTCAGACCACGTTCATGCATTGCTTGATAGATAGAATATTCTGACAAACCACTAGCATTACCAAGATAATATTCTAAATGATACATCATAGGATCTATTCTTAGCATAAAGTCATGCATAGATGGCTCAACAAAAACATGTTCTATACCTAATTTTTTTGCTACTAAAGATGCTCTTTCTGTCTCATCAAAACGTGGAAAACCAGGATAACGAGCAGTAAATAGTATATCTGGTTTCATCAAATAAGCAAGAGTACTTGAATCTACTCCCCCGCTGAGTAGTAAACCGAAGGGAAGATTAGGTCTTTGCAAATGAACAGCATTAGAAATAAGATGGGAAAGTTGCTCCAAGTTTTCTTCTGAAGAATCACTCGCATTATTTTTTGTTTCAGATAAATTCCAATATCTCCTTTTTTCTAATTTTCCTGTTTGCACATCATATATAATAAAGGAACCGGGTTCTAGAAGATAAATGTCTTTAAAGAGCGTTTGATCGCCTACCGGAGTTTCAAAAGCTAAAAATTCATCTGTAACTTGTTGCTCTGCACTCGCGTATGCTAATAATGCCTTAATTTCTGATCCAAATTGAAGATGACCATCCCTTACTCGGTAATACAAGGGTTTTTCACCTAATCTATCCCTAGCTAAAATGACTTTTTTACTCCTGACATCGTAAAGAGCAAAAGCAAACATACCATTTAACTGATTTATCCAATTCATGCCATGCTGTTCATATCCTTCAAGAACCACTTGGGCATCATTCTTTTTTTGAAGATCTTCTATATGCCAATCATTCCCTAAGGCACGATAGTTGTACACCTCACCATTATAGGTAAGCATCAGGTCTAAATGAGGGGAGGAAAAAGGACCTAAGTTTCCACCATTAGGCACAATAGAAAGGGTATTCATTCCAAAAACAGCATGATGATCAGGAGAAGAAATTACTCTGCTTCCATCAGGACCTCGGTATGCAATTTTCTCTAGCATACTCTTGACTAGAGGTTCAGCTGGTTGAGGAAGGTGTAATCCCACAAGACCTACAATACCGCACATAGTGTCACACCCTACCGGAATTGAAGGAAAGATATATATTTTAACCAATTATAATTATTATTGATAATTATATAATTACTTATGGAAAGATATTTATACTACCTTTCTTTTTCCTGCTTATGAAACGCAAAGTAAACAAAGTAGGAAATAATACCCTCACCGTAAGTTTACCTAGCAAATGGGCGCAGAAACATCAGATCAATGCCGGAGATGAACTAGAGGTAATTGAACAAAGAAAATCTCTAGAGATACAATTAAAAACATCTCTTAAAAGAGAGAGAAAAATAGCTCATTTACCTATTGATAAACCCCTAAAACATCTTGTAAATCGAAGCCTAAGTACCCTTTATGTATTAGGATTTGAAGAGATTGAGATCTCTTTCAAAGAAAAAAAGTTATATGATCAACAGGAAGACAAATACATTAATATTGATGAATATTTGAAAAGTGTTATGAACAAATTTTTAGGTATGGAAGTTATTTCTCAAAGCCCTCAAAAATTTACTTTGCATATTTTTGTTAAAGACTTTGAAGAAAAAGAGCTTTCTATTGCACAACACCGCATTTATTACCTTACCAAAGAATTTCTAGAAACATTTATCGCTAAAATGAAACAGGATTTTTCTTCATTTCATGAACAACATTATTTTTTTCATGATAATATCGCAAAGTTTAACTTCTATTTTCAGAGAATACTTTATTTTTCTGAACTTTCTGAACAAAAAAAAGCTAAAATGTTCGCACTGTACACGCTCATAGATAAAATTATGGACACGATAAGGCACCTGAGCAATCGGGTAAATGAAATGAAAAAACCTTCCCTAAAAGTACAACAAGTACTTGAAAGAATATTCTCTTGGTTTCTGGCCATGCACGCGACATATCTCGAAAACCCCCCAGATTATCAGGTATATGAACCACTCATAAAGGAAAGGTATACCATCTTAAAATATGTAAACAAAACCTCGTTCACCGTTTCAGAACAAAAAGCAGTATCAGAAGCTATCTGGATCCTGGACATTATCAATGAATTTGTAGAAACAACTCTTTTTTTACAAGAAGAAAAATTCTACTAAACAAGGTGTTCAAGCGCATAAGCAAACTTTCTTTGCATCTTTCTAAAATGAAATGATTGAGCAGTTAGACAATCTTTAATAAGCTGCTGAACAAGCGGATTTCTTACGGTTTCTTTTATTTTTTCAAAGTAAGGAAGTAAAAGAGCATAAGGATTTTGGTATACTTTTTCTCGTTCGTCCCGTACATCATATTTTCCTCCCGTTGACAATAACATAGAGGTAGAATGAGAAAAGAGATGTTCTCCCGTAGCCATAAAATAAAGTACTTGTCCTAAAGCAATAAGATCATGTGTTCCATAACCCTTATTATATCCTCTTCTTGGAAAAAGACGATTCTTACCGGTACCTCTTTTTGTCGAAGCTACACCGACATCAACAAGGATTGCATTCTTTGTTTTTCTTTCTATCATAATATTTCTTGGCTTTAAATCACGATGATGAATAACACCTGATTTACGCATTTCGATAAGACCTTCAAGAACATGGGATGCATACTTTACTATTTCTTCATCAGGCAAAGGATCACTTGCTAAGACATAATCTTCTAAAGAAGGACCATCTATGTATTCAATAACTAACACTCCTTTTTGAAACCCCTTATACCTTGCGATATGTCTTTGCTTTCCTTCATGATATTTCGTAATTTTTTCTAACAATTCTGCTTCTGCTTCCACATTTTGAGAAACTTTTATAACCAAATCTTGCCCTAGTCGAAGTACAACACCATACCCCCCATGGTCTAAATAACGAACACTCTCCTCCCTAAAAGTTGCTATAGTGGACAAAATAGGTTTTAATTGCTCCTGTTTTTTAACAGGTACTGTTTCTCCGGTAACTCCCAAACTAAATAGCCTAACAATTTCTTCTGGTTTAAATCCCTCAAGATACTCATTAGCTTGATAAGGATTGATGTGAGCTTGCCAAAGAAATGAGATACTAAAACCATTAAAATGGTTGTGGTACTGATCTATAATTTCAGGAGGTACACCTGCCTCAATAAGAGCATGAACTTCTAACGCACTAAATCTTTCAGGATTGTAAAGATTAGCTATTTCTGGAGGAATCTCGTGTCGAGCTAGAAGTTCAATACCCCCTACATGAAAGTGATGAGAATAGGTTGCTGCTTGCTCAGGGAGATACCCTGCATTATAAAGCGTGGCTACTGTTCTTGCATCAAAACGATCTTCATAGGCTTTTGCAATTTCTGGAGGAACATTTTTCTCTACTAATGCAATAATTTCTTTAGCCCATCTAAATCGAGGTAAATAAGGTGCGGCTACATCATTAGGAATACCTGACTCACAAAGCTGTTCTACAGTTATATCATGAAAACTCCAATCGTAAGAAGAAGCTTGTTCTCCAGTAACTCCTAATCCCAATAGTTCGCCCATCCTTTTATTATCAAACCTTAAATCAAAACCATGGGTTTGATCTCCCGTGATCCCTTTGTCATGCAACCAGAGGATACGATTACAATACAATCTTGGATCATAGGCATTTGCCTCTTCTCCAGAAATGCCACTGCTGAGAAAACGGATGATATCACAAAGAGTGTAATATTTCCCCGTACCTCTAAATCTCTTGTCAAAAGCATTGACTTGTTCTGAAGTATACACCTCGTCTATACAGTCCCTAATGTTTTTCGGAGCTAAATTATATTCTACTAATTGTTCTTCGCTAA
>JAGVYP010000071.1 GCA_018303205.1 Candidatus Woesearchaeota archaeon | reverse complement strand
TACAGCAATCAAATTTCTGCTTATACAACACCTTTATTGATTCAGCTGACTTACGGCTATAGAAACACCATCCAAAAAAAGATTTTGATAAAAAAAGAAGGAGGCTCTTCGATAGGCGGCGTAAGTGATGGTGAAAGTGGAGGGTTTAGTGTTCCATCTCCACCAAGCCCTCAAGAACAATCAGTGATTACTGTCTGAGAACTAGCATCAAGCTGCAACAGTTTAATCAAACCAAAAACTTTATATACACACATTAAAATAAATTATTTCAATGAAAAAGGTCAAAATGAATAAAAGGCTTTATGCTGTTGCATTGCTTATCTCTTTGATTCTTCTGCTCTCTGCATGCAAGCAGAGCGGAGCAGCTTCCGGAGGAGCTCCAAGAACGCCTTTTATCGGAGGAACAGCAGGAATAACAATAAACTTTGAAAAAGACTCACCTCCTCCAGAAGTGACTGATGACGAATCATTCAGCTTCAGGACAATCATGAGGCTGAAGAATGACGGCGAAACAAAAGTTGACAAAAATAATATGAAGATAAACCTCGTTGGAGTTGACCCACAAGACTTTGGCGCTTCGACTGAGGATGTAAGGGAACAAGTTCCAGAAGATGACATGGATTCAAAAAAGAGGGATGCTGAAGGCAACATTATAGAAGGAACAACCACATTTGCTTCTTTTCCGAAAGCCAACAGTGACTTTACTATTCCAAGAAAATTCAGCGGCAACACAGAATTCACTTTCAGGGCAAACGTTTGCTATGCATATGAGACAAGGGCAACCACCAAATTATGCATATTGAGGGACATGATTAACATAAGGGACAACGGCCTTTGCAAGCCAACCCAGGGCAGGACAATCTACAGCTCTTCAGCGCCTGTTCAGGCAACTAATTTGAGGGAAAGCGTGATTGGAAAGGACAAAATAGCTTTTAGTTTTGATATCTCACTTAATGGAAATGTTGACATCTTCAGGGACAGCTCTGATACAACCCCTACAAGCGGTTTTGATGCAGCCTGCCCAAGTGACCCAAGAGCAAGAAGGCAGGTTGAAAACAGGGTTAAAGTTGAAATTACAACTACAGGAGACCCTGTTGTGACAAACACCAAATGCGGCGGCTTAGACAGTGGCGACAGGGGCACAATCACCTTAGTTAGTGGAAAGAGAACGCTGACTTGCACTGCTGACTTGGATCCGGACAGGGTGGACCTCGAGAAAACTTTTGACATAACATTGAGCTACAATGTTCTGGACAGCAAAGAAACAAAGGTTTTGGTCAAGCATCTGGCAGAAACAATATCTTAATCTCTTGCCAAGGCAAACTGGCTCAAGAGAGCTTCCAGCTGCACAAACTCGTCAGAGCCTTCTGTCATCCTGAACTCTATCTCGCCGCACTTCTCTATAAGAATCATCTTTGACTTGTTGTCGATGTTCAGCTCAATTATCTCCTTTTGTATCTGCTTTATGACATCTATTCCCGCCAACCCATAGTTCAGCATCAGGTCAAGAAGCTTGTTCCTTGCTTCAATGAATTTGCTGCCTAATGCAAGCTCCAAGACATCTCTTATTTCTTTCGGCTTTGCAATCGACGCAATAGAATGCAGCAGGTCTTCTGTTATGTGGCTTGAGATGGCAGCAGAGCTTTGCAGAATATTCTCAAGCCTTCTGCAGTCCCCTTCAGAAATCACATATAATGCTTCTTTTGCCTTTTCGTCTATTTTCAGCTTCTCTTCTTCTGCAATCTTTTCTATAATCGCAAATATCTCCTTTTCATCCAGATGCTTGAACCTGAAAATCACGCACCTGCTCTGTATAGGCTCTATAATCTTTGATGAATAGTTTGCCGAAAGTATGAACCTGCATGTTTGTGTATAGTTCTCCATTGTCCTTCTTAATGCCTGCTGCGCCTCCCTTGTCAATGCATCGCACTCATCAAGGTAAATTATCTTAAATGGGGCGTTTCCAATGGCTCTTGTCCTTGCAAAGTCCTTTACTTTGTTTCTTATGATGTCGATGCCCCTTTCATCAGACGCATTTAATTCAAGAAAATTCTGCCTCCATAAGTCCCTGAACAGCTTTTTAGCTATCACTAATGACAGGCTTGTCTTGCCCACTCCTGCAGGCCCTGTAAAAAGCAGGTGAGGCAGGTTTTGCTGCTCAACAAAAGCCTTTACTCTTTTTACTATTTCTTTCTGCCCCTTAATCTCGGAGAAATCACTTGGCCTATACTTCTCAGTCCACAGGGAATTTTCTATCTGCATTTAATACCTAAGAAATCAAAATATGTTTAAAAAGGTTTAGATAATATCCTCTTCAGCCACAACCATGAAGTCCCCAACTGCAATGACTGCGCTGAATGGTATAAGGATGTGCCCTTCCTTGTCTTTTTCAAGCTCAAGCTTTTCTGTGTAAGAAGTCGGGTTGTGAAGCACCATATGAATAAGCTCGCCGCTTCTTGTTTCAAATATTATATCGCCAACTTCCCCAAATCTTTTCCCGGTTTTGCTTACAACTGTCTTTCCAATCAGTTGCTTTGAGAATTTCTTGTCATCTTCCGGCATGGTTTATCCCTCTACAGTTAATACTGCAATATTGTACAGCAAGTTATATTTAAATGTTTTGAAATTTTGGGATTTTGAAGCTCCAAAATCACGGGTTTTCCGCGCTTTGCAGTGAATTCGGGACTTTGATTTTCAATAAATTGCTGACTTCCTCTTCATCGTAGCATGTCTGCTTTAAGCCGCATTTCCTGCATTTGTTTTCATTATTGCAGAAATCAGGGATTTCTTTGCCTTCCAGCATCTCAATTACCTCATCAACTATCTGCTTTACTTCCTGCTTCATGAATGGGTTGAATGCAACATGCCGCTTTTCCTTTGTGTCAAGGTAAACGACAAAGCCTTCCTTTATTGGCTTGTTGAAGCGCTCCTGCAGCAGCAATGAGTAAGCTGCTATCTGGATTCTGTGGCTTGGCCAGACTCCATCGCTTGGAGTTCTGCCTGTTTTCAGTTCAAAAGGAACGTACTCATTATTGTAAACATGCACCTGGTCTATGATTCCCTTTAATTTTAAATCCTCTGACTCAATCCTCAGCTCTGAAATGATTTTAGGAGTTAGCTTTTGCCATAATTCCTCCCCAAAGACATTATTTTCCTGTATGAAGCTGAAAATGTTTGCCGCCCTCATGCTTGACTCTTCCATGATGAACGGAAAGCTCTTTTTGTATGCCTCAAGCATGCTGATGTTCACTCCATCCAGCCGCTTTTTGTTGTTTGCTATTGCTTTTCTCAGGATTTTCAGGTATTCCTTCCTGTACAGGGATTGTATGGCTTCCAGATTTTCCATTTCTGTGATTGAAGCCACAATCCCTTCCTCTTTCTTGTTTATATTGTCATAAGTTTCATGCCTTATCGAGCCCATCACCAATGACTCTTTTGGCGGCTCTTCAAGAAGCAAAACTTTCTCAAGAAACAGCTTTCTGGAGCAGTAAAGGTAGCTTGACAGCAAAGAGACAGAGATTTTCATGGAAAACAAGCTGAATTTATGGTTTATATAGTTTGCGGCAGGAAATGTCCAGTGGCATTAAACCAGCTTTGTGTAAAAAGTGCCTTGCGTGTATAAATTCTTAATTCTGTGTAAAAAGTCATCTAAGTCAATGAGCTATAAAGTAAGAGGGGGTATAAGGCGAAATTTTGAATATACTTAACTCATTCACTTTTTTGTTGTTAGAATTAGGTTATTATTTGTTACTTTTCATCCCATTCATGCCCTTTTGGGCATTTTACATTGATTGACTCCAAAAACCCGCCCTCGCTGAACTCAAGCCAGCTCTTGATTTTTGATTGAGGGTATAGTCGATTACAATGAGGGCAATACCTCTTTTCTTTTTGATTGTCTATCAGCTTCTCTTTTTTG
Organism: Candidatus Woesearchaeota archaeon; assembly: GCA_018303205.1. Lineage (GTDB taxonomy): Archaea > Nanobdellota > Nanobdellia > Woesearchaeales > JAGWAF01 > JAGVYP01. The sequence continues at coordinate 1,133 of JAGVYP010000071.1, read as the reverse complement.
TTTTTTAGCCTCTGGATTTTTGAGTTTATTTCATTAAGTTTTTTCTTGAATGGTTTTCTCTTTTTCATGTTATCAATCCTCAAAAGCATAATAATCTAAAGTTTTGTCATCTTTCATTTTGTTAGTTACTGCCTCAAACAATTCATCAATACATTTCTTCTCCCACTTCCTGCCTATCTTATCTACATAAAAGATTTGGTTGCCTTCCTTAATAAACTTACTTTGTTTGCTCATAATTGTTACTTTATTATTCTTATATAAATAATTAATTGACTAAAATATTACTATAGGAATTAAAATAACTCCATAGGATTAAATTGGGCTTTTAGCATATCTTCAATAGTTAATAACTTTATTTCCACGTTATTTCTAATCTTGGCTGTTGCCACTTCCTCCATTAAACCACAACATTTTTATTCTAAACCCTCAATAATGTATTTTATGAAAGAAGGCGCTTACATAGGGGCATTAATTGCCTTTATTGTTTACTTCATGCTGCCTATCTACGGTGATAATGGAGTCAGGGCAACTATCGTGCCGACTGGCAATGCCATCTCTGACCCTGCGGCGTTCAGCGGCTACGTGAGCAACCTTCCCTTCAGCACGCTTATCTTCTTCTCCTTGGAGGCGCTTGGGGTCTCTGTTGGAATAGCTTCTCAGATGATCCTGAAAAAAGTCTATAAGCAAAGCCAATAGAGTTTTGATTTTTAACGCTCTTTTCTCACAAACTTTAAATATTAACTAAGAAACTGGCAGTTTATGGATATTGAAAGCAAAATAGGCCTGATAAAGCAGGTTGGAGAGGAAATCATAACAGAAGAGGAATTAAAGCATCTTCTCCAAACCGAGGAGCATCCGATTGCTTATGACGGATTTGAGCCAAGCGGAACAGACATCCATATTGCGCAGGGAATTCTAAGGGCAATAAACATCAACAGGATGGCAAAAGCAGGCATAAAATTCAAGATGCTTGTCGCTGACTGGCACGCATGGGCAAACAACAAAATGTCAGGCGACTTGGAAAAAATACAGCTGGTGGGGAAATATCTGATAGAAGTCTGGCAGAAATGCGGCATGGACCTGAAAAATGTCGAGTTTGTATGGGTCAGCGATTACGTAAAAGAGCCCGAATA
>JAGVYP010000009.1 GCA_018303205.1 Candidatus Woesearchaeota archaeon | reverse complement strand
AATGATGGTAGGAGAAGGTCTGATAATTCTCGGATCCCAAAAAACTTCAGTAAAAGGAGGTTGCTTAGTAACCAAAATTGCAAAATCATTTTTCATCTCTGATTGAACATACTCTGGTTGTTTTTTGATGTCTTTTATTAAATTAATTTTATTTTTTTCTTGTCCAAACATAAAACCACATTGTATTAAGTAGAGATGATTGCTATCTTTATAATAAGAAAGGGGATATCCTGTCATTGAAACCTGATGTTTTATGGCTAATCGTCCTAAAAACTGATATTTTGATTCAAGTTTTAAAAGTAAGACCCACATAAAGACTTCACGGGATGAGGATTACATAAATCTTTCTTTTTCGTCAGAAAACAGGTCTTACCCTCTACATTTAATTTTTTAATTGTAGAGGGTAAGAGTACTTTAGCGTGCAGATTTACCCTCTACATTTAATTTTTTATTTGTAGAGGGTAAGCTTTATATAGGAGCGATGTATAAAGAAAACTATGGCATATATTTACAAAAAGATCATAGGAGATAAAGAGTATTATTACCTCAGAGTTTCCAAAAGGCAAGGAAAGAGAATTATAGCAAAAGATATTGCGTACTTAGGAAGCACGCTTGCTGAAGTACGCAAAGCACTTTCTCAATTGCCCGAGAAACAAATTCGCGCAGCATATAAGACTATTAAACATTTTCTAGAAACAAATACTTGGTTAGAAGAAGCAAAGAAAAATAAACCTAAACAAACTCCTTATCTCGAAAAAGTGCTCTTAGAACAAATAGAAGCATGTAGGCTGCATTGGCAAAAAGTTTTCCTGAAAAAAGATTTCAGAACACAGAGTGAATGTTTCAAGCGTTTTGTTGTCGAATTTGCTTTTAACACAACAAGTATAGAAGGTAATACGATCAAATTGCACGAAGCAGAAAGACTTCTCAATGAGCAACTAACCCCAAAAAATAAGACTTTACATGAAATCTATGATGTGCAAAATACGGAGAGGGTATTCTTGAACATAAAAGAAAAGAAGTTAGGAATATCAGAAGAAAATATGATCATGGTGCATCAAGAACTTATGAAAAATGTAGACTCTCGCATAGGTTACCGTAATGAAGACGTGCATGTTCTCCATGCAAGATTTAAAGCTACTCCAACTCCCTATATAAGAACAGACATGATTTTACTGTTAAAATGGTATCAGGAAAACAAAACAAAGGTTCATCCTTTGGCACTTGCTGGTATGGTTCATCATAAGTTTGAAAAAATTCATCCTTTCTTTGACGGAAATGGAAGAACAGGGAGAATGATAATAAATGCAATTCTGCTTAAAGAAGGTTATCCTCCCCTTATTGTACGCAAACGCAATCGTACAGAATATTTAGAAGCACTGAGCAAAGCAGACAAAGCAGATCTTACTGCATCAAAACCAGAACAGTATCAAAAACTTATTGAATTTCTTGCTGTTGAGATGATAGAAAGCTACTGGAATAATTTTTTATAGAAAGATGAAACACATGAGAAAAAAAAATTATGTAACAGACCTGACATTCGGATCATCAAAGCTTATCTGATCTTTAAACTCTTGCATCAATAAGATTCCATACGGATACATCGTAGAGTGAAACAAGATTATATTGTTTTTTTCATCTTCTAGCAACCATTGTTTTGCAACATCATAGTCGTAGGAGTTAAACACTCGTGTTGCAACAACAGATGTTTGTTCTTTTCTTGCTTTTTCAAAAACAAGATGGGTTTGGTAAAAATCGTCCACGCTCACTTCGATGATTTGTAAGGGAAATGTTTTGTTGATTTCAGAAAAGTAAAGCCAGGGAGTGGTATAATACCAAACCGCATAAGTCTTTCCGATCTCAGCGTTCGTAACAACGATTTTCTGATTTCTTTCTAAGACAAGAGGACTATTTCCGTAGATCATTTTTTGTTCTTTCTCGTCAAAATACCAGACAGGACTTCCCATGAGTTTTGCGTCATGACCGAGTGCTAGGTACACAAAACGATCAGGAAAGCAAAGGACAGAAATATTATGGTCTGATAAGTAGAGTGCTGCTTTGACTTTTCCTTCATGATCACAATCAGAAAGGACAACTTCTGCTTTTTTTCTTATGCTCTGTTCAACAAGCATATTCACGCCATGGGTATCAAAGAGCAAGGCAAGATCTTGAGTAAGAAAGCGTGTGGTAGGATAAGAAATTTTATCGATAGGTATTTCAAATTGAAATCTTCCTTGTTCATCCGCTGCATACCAGTTACCATTTTTTTGCGCTGCAAGTGTTCCTGTTGCAGTGGTTGCTTTTGTGCCTAATTTTTTATAAATATCATGTGCTCTTCCTCCTTCATGCCAACCTATGTCTTCTCGTAATTCACTTGCGTTATAGGAAAGTCGTTCTGAAAAAGTAACAAGAAATTCTCCTGAGAAAGGGTCTTGAAACAATTGTTGTCCTAACCAATCACGATAGACCCTATCTACTTGGGTTATGACTTTCTTATTTTTGCCTATTTCAATTTGGGTAGTTCCGATAAGAATTTTTTTTGCTTCTGACAGGTTAAGTTTTGAAGTAAGGGGAGTAGTATTAAAAACAAGAGTAGGATTTTCATTGTCGAGGATTGATTGTAATAAGGTAGATCGCCAGAATACTTCTTCTTTTTTCCATGTTTTGATCGCTTTTTTCAAATAGGCATTTCTTTTTCCTGTACAGTTAAGGCTTGCGAGTGTTTCATACAGCAATGCCTGCTCTTCATTATTTTCTGGATCATATTTTTTATAATGTAAACATGCCTGATAATACGAAAGATTGCTATTCCCTGATCTTGCAAGAACAAGATGAGTATCACCAAGAGCCCATGCATTTTTGGTTGTTGCAAGTGTTGCATTGAGTTCTGAAATGTATTCTTTTATATCAACGCCTGCTGCTTTGAGTACATAGTCAGGTTGCAAGATATAATCAGGGTCATAAACAATTTCTCCGCAGGCTGTAAGAAGGAAAAGAATCATTATGATGAGTATTTTTTGAGGAACTTGCATGGTAGGAAGTATTTTTTATGAGAGTCCTTTTTTATGTTTATCTATGCGAGATCTCTGAAAATGATGGGTTCTTTCTTATAGTCATAGAAGAAAATTACGTATTCAGGAGACTATCACAACTGGTAATTGCATCTTTTATGGTTTCTGTCTCTCCCTCTTCGTATTTCTTTCCAGGCCAGAGCTTAAGACCATCATGGGAAAAGCGAGGAATAACATGGATATGGATGTGAAAGACAACTTGTCCGGCAGCTTTTTTGGTATTGATGCCTATGTTAAATCCTTCTGCGTGAACACCTTTGACAAGTGCATCGCCTACTTTTTGTGCTACTTTGACCAAATTTGCAAGTGTCTCAGGAGGTGTATCTTGCGCATCCTCGTAATGCTCCTTGGGAATCACAAGGCAATGCCCTTTGTTAACAGGTGCTATGTCTAAGAAGACAAGCGTGTCATCATCCTCATACACCTGGGAAGAAGGAAGTGTGCCTTCTATAATTCTGCAGAACACACAATCTGAGGCCATAATCAAGGTAAACACTTGATTTTTTTAAATGTTGTGGAAAATGAAAAAAGTTAGGCACAAGGAAAAAGTCTATCTTTTGTTTATTCTTCTTTTTTTATAAAAAAAAAATTCAAACAAATTTCAAAAAAACAAGCAAAAATACGAATAAAGAGATAAAAGAGTAGACTGGAAAAAGAGGATAAGAAAGAAAAAGAGAGAAAGTTAGGCACAAGGCATTACCATAATTGCGTAACCACTGTAGGGATAGCAATGCCTTCTACGAGGTTTTTTCGTAAGAAGACAAAGCTGAGCGTGTCAAAAACAAAAAGGTTATATAAATCTTATAATAAATAAAGAAAATGGAGTTAAAACAGATCAATTGGGTAAGCATATTTTTAATGGGAATGTATCAAATTCTTTTTCTCATTTGTACTCCCCTCTATTTTTTTTATAGAACTCCGAGTGGGGGGCTGGTCCTAACTGCAATAGTGCTCTTTTTTCTTTGTGGATTAGGAATAACAGCAGGTTACCATAGGTTATATGCTCATAACGCGTATAAGATCAATAAATTGGTAGAAACTTTGTTACTTTTCTTTGGGACTTTGGCTGTGCAGGGAAGTGTGTTAGAATGGTCGTATAATCATCGTATGCATCATAGTTATACCGATACTCCTAAAGATCCGTATAATATCAAAAGAGGGTTTTGGTATGCTCACCTTCTTTGGGTTTTTGATAAGAAGAATAGTGGTTATAAACCTGAAGTGATCCCTGATCTGATAAAAAATAAGAGAGTGATGTTTCAAAGCAAGTATTATTTTCCTTTGATGGTAGGAGCAAATATGGGGATTGTTGTTTTCTTTGGCTGGATTTTTAATGATTATTTTGGAGCCTTAGTCTTTCTTTTTTTAATGCGATTGATCATTTCTCATCAGTCAACAGGATTTGTGAATTCCTTGGCACATACTTGGGGTAGAAAAAAGTTTTTATGGAAACAAAGTCCTGCGGATAATCAGATTGTTGCTTTACTTACTTTTGGAGAAGGGTATCATAATTATCATCATGCGTTTCCTTCTGATTACCGAAATGGAATACGATGGTATCATTTTGATCCGAGCAAATGGGCTATTTGGATTTTGCATATATTAGGTTTAGCAAAAAATCTTAATACGATAAATGCCTATATGATTAAAAGACGTATGATTATTGAAATGAAGGAGTATTTGTTAGAAAAAATAAAAAAACATCCTAAAGCAGAAATGATTGAGCAGAGAATAAGAGAGATGGCAGAGAGATTACAAAAAGGGATAAACAGGATGAATGAGTTAACGCAGCAATATAAATTGTATACAAAAGAAAAAAGAGAACGAAGAGATATCAAGAGAGAACTCAAAGCAGCAAAAAGGGGCATACGTGAAGAATGGAAGTCCTGGAACAGATTGTATAGAGCACTTACACAAGCGAAACCTGTCCTAATTGATGCACAGCCTTATTAATCGGAATACCATGGACTAATACTTTTTCTTGGACAGCATCGAGCAAGTGCATTTTATGGTTTTGGATAAGATTGTCTTCTAGTTTTTGCATAAGAGGTTTAATATGTTTATAGGTATGCAAAGCAGCTGCAAGAGCATCTTTTTCGTGTTGGTTTTTTATTTTTATGAATTTTTTTTGTTCTTTAAGGTAGGTATCTACTAATTTTATTTTTTCAAAGAATTTGAGATTATGGTCTGGAAAAAAGGATTTTGCACCGAGGGATCTCGCAACTTTTTTTACTAAGTACGGACAATGGTTAACATCAGTTCCGATGATGAATATTTTCCCGTATTGTCTGAGTGTTTTAATAACCTGTTCTTCAGCAAGATGACGTGCAGAGCCCAGTGCAATGAGAACACCGTCTACGTCAAGTAATGCATACGCGTTCATAGTCCCTGGATCAATACCGGCTATGAGGAGTTTGCCCACAAGAAACTATGGTCTTTTGAGTTTATATGTTTTTCGGAGAGAAATGCTTTTTTGATGCGATAATGTTGTTGGTGGAGAAAACTGAGGAATAAAAGGAGGAAAAGAAAATACTTCATGATATTTTCTAAGAATTATATACTATTAAGTTTTCTGCTTATTAATAAATTTGTGTATTCTGGAGTATCTATTTCAAAGTAGCTATTTGATCTTCAACAATTTTATAAACACACAAAAGTAAAGAGGGTATATGGAAAGAGCATATACCTGGTTTGATTTAGCAAAAGACTACTGGTTTTTCTTAGAAGGTCAAAGAAAAAGATTTATTTTTTTCTCACTTTTAAAATCAGCAACAGACTTTGTGCCTTTTGGAATAGCATATTGTTTAGGAAGAATTGTTGATTTTTTTACAAAGTATAATCAAGGTGAATCATTAACAGAGTTTTATGTACTTGTTTCTTTGATAGCACTGGCAGGTAGTCTTCAAGTCTACTTACGATTCTATGCAAAGTTACGCATGTATAAAATTGCAGGTATCAGTAGAAAGAATATGCGTGTCCTGGCTATGCAAAAGTTGATGGATGCGGAAATGCAATGGCATGAAAAAGAGGAAACAGGAAGCAAGATTGAAAAAATAAATAAAGGTGCTGAATCCATCTACACAGGAACGCAGCAGTTTGCCAATGAGGGTATTACTGTTCTCACAAGTCTCTTTGGTGCTCTTATTCTTTTTATTGTTCTTGAGCCCAAGTATGTTTTGTTTGCTTTGTGTTATGTTTTTATCTATATTTTTGGAGAATGGTTTTTCAATAGAGGAATAACCAAGCAAGAACTCGTCTTGCATAAGATGAAAGAAAAAGTGAGTGGCAAAATTCATGAATCAGTAAGCAATATACTTACGATAAAATCACTAGGATTAAAAGAGGCATTCAAGACAAGAACGATGGGCTATGAAACGCAGTATTATGATATCTGGCTAAAAAGTAAGAAGATGGCTCAGCTGAAAGCAAAGACCATTAAAATTTGGTCTGCGCTTGGCTATGCTGCATTTATACTCTTTCTGGGTTATGACACGATTGCAGGAGTAATAACCGTAGGTTCCATTCTCGTCTATGCTTCTTATTTTGGAAAGTTAAGAGATGGTTTGCATGAGATCACGGATAATATCACTGATTTTATTACAACAAAAACAGGAATCCGAAGGTTTATGACTATTGTTGGATTAAAATCAGTGGAGGATGGACATCTTCCTTCTGTTTCTTCTTCCTGGAAAGAAATACACTTTGAAAATGTTTCTTTTCAGTATCGAGAAGAGCCTGCATTGCGCAATATTACTATAAAAATACAGAAAAATGAGAAGATAGGTATTGTGGGAAAGACAGGATGTGGAAAATCTACTCTGATAAAGCTTCTTCTGGGGCTTTACCAGCCAAAGAAAGGAAGTATCAAGATAGGGGATGAAGTTCTCTCACAATATAATCATAAGTCTCTTACTCAAAAAATAAGTGTTGTTCTTCAGGATACTGAACTCTTTAACCTAAGTCTTGCAGAAAACATTATGTTAGGAAAAAATGACCGTAAGAAATTGGAAAAAGTGATAAAAATAGCTCAGTTAGAGGAAGTTGTCAAAAAATTACCTGAAGGTACGAACACACTGGTCGGTGAAAAGGGTTACAAGTTGAGTGGTGGGGAACGACAGAGATTAGGCATTGCACGAGCCCTCTATAAAGATGCTCCTGTTCTTATTTTGGATGAAGCTACCTCTCATTTAGACAGCAGAACAGAGTCCTTATTACAAAAGGAATTGGAGAAACTTGATAAAACGCTTATCGTCATTGCACATCGTTTGTCAACGTTAAAAAATGTTGATAGGATTATTGTTATGGATAAAGGAAAGATCAGTGAAGAAGGAACTTTTGAAGAGTTACGCACAAAGAATGGCTTGTTTGCAGAACTCTATCGTTTGCAGCAGAAAAAATAAGCAAAAAGGGAGCAATAAAAATCAGATGAGCTAATACTCTAGTGAGGAGACTTTTATTTTTACAATTCCATTTTTTACAATACGGGATTGGCACATTAAGCGCTCGTTTCCTTCGATGCCCATGTCAAGTTCTTTGTCATTTCTCGGATTAAGATTTTCCATGCCTTCAAGCACTTCTGTTCTGCACGTTCCGCATAATCCTGATTGGCATCCAAAGGGAACTCCTAAGTCCATGCATGCTTCGATGAGTGATTCATTTTCTTTCACTTCAATTTGTTTGTGTTCTGTTTTGAGAATGGCCATATTATCCGAAGGTAAATGCATTGAATTTAAATCCTTTTTGAGTTTTGAATGTTAAAGTGTAACTTCCGTATGTTCCCTTAATAGGATTGTATAATCTTGGTTCCTGAACAAGAATAAAGGATTTTCCATTTTCAAAGAGGATGTCAGTGCCTGCTTGTGACGAAGAAACTGGAGCATGGTTTATTAAGACTTCAATGCGAAGTGGTGTTGGTGCTTCTGCTACTATGTTTGCAGTGCTAGCGGTAAAGTCAAGAAGAATTTTTCCTTCGTCTTGGGATTCTAAATCATCTTTATTGCTTTTCCAAGTTCCTTCAAGGTAGATAATATTTTTCTCCCGATAAGTGGGAAGAGTGTAATCGATTGATTGTTCAGGTTGTAATCCTTCGGGATTCCCAATGTTTTGTGCTCTTGTTAATGCAAAGTCATATCCTGCATAAAGTTCAGGAGTGTTTCTTGTTTGAGGTGTTTCATCAGGTAAGGTAGAAACGCTTTGATCAATTTCTGTGATTTCAGAGAGTAATTCTTGGATTATTTTTTCTGTTTCTTGGTATTTTCCTTCTCCGAAATGAGTGTATCGGATAAATCCATCTTTGTCGATAAGATATTTTGCTGGCCAGTATCGATTGTTGAAAGCTCTCCAGGTTTTGTAATCATTGTCTTGGACAACAGGATAAAGAATGGCATGTTCTTGTACTGCTGCAAGGACGTTTTCATATTTTTTTTCAAAAGCAAATTCTGGGGTATGTACTCCAATAACAACAAGTCCATCATCATGATATTTGTTGTACCATTCAGTAACATGGGGTAATGTTCGAATACAATTGATGCAAGTATAGGTCCAAAAATCAATCAGGACTACTTTTCCTCGTAAATCTTGTAATTTTAATCCTGATTCAGTATTAAGATACCCGGTAATACCTGTTAATTCAGGAGCAAGTTGATATTTTGTAGCCTTTTCTTTGTAAGCTTGTGTTTCTTCTTGAGTTGGTGAAGTAGTTTCTTGTGAGTTTTCTTGTGGAGTGATTTCTTGAGTAGTTGTTTGTTGAGGTGGGATTACAGAAGGTGTTGAAGAGGGTTGTACTTTTAATGATTGAAGAAAGAATATAGAGAGGATAACAAGAACAACTACAAGAATAAGCAGGAGTGTTTTTGTTTTGTTCATTTTTTTACACCTATTGCAGCAAGATAGGAGAGGAACGCTGGAATAAGAGGAAGAACGCAAGGACTCAAGAAAGATACCAGTCCTGCAACAAATGCGATACCGATATTTAAGGAAAGACCCACCTCAGGACCTTGAGCTTCAATTGCAAGAAGAATGTTTGAGAGGAAAGGAACATTTGCAAGTAATACAAGTTGATTAGTAAAGACAAGAACCCCTACAATAATGAGTATTACCGCAAAGAAGTAACGAAGATATTTGATCCATGATCCTGCATGTTGAATGAATCGTTGTGCTTCATTGGTAAACAAGCCAACAAGGAGAAAAGGAATTCCTAAACCGAGTGAGTATGCCAGAAGTAAGAAAAAGGCACTTCCTGGTTCTACAATTGCTAAAGTTAAGACAGATCCTAACACAGGTCCTACGCAAGGTGTCCAACCCACAGCGAAGGTAGCACCAAATAAGAATGCGGTTAAGTAATGTATTTTAGTTTTAATTTGGGGTTTATATTCTTTTTGAAGAAAGGAAAAAGGAAGAAGATCAAGAAGAAAAATACCGAAAAGAATGATCAGTATTCCTCCGATTCTGGAAAGCCAAAGTTGTACAGTAGAAGATACAGTAACAAGAACGGTTTGTAATAATACTCCAAGTAATGCAAAGACTACTGAGAATCCGAGTACAAAAAATACGCTTGAATAAAATATTTGCCAGTTTCGTTGTGCCATAAGGTTACGAAAGAAGAGGGGTATTTAAAAGTTAGGTTTAACACGTCAGCATTTGTCCAGGTAGATACTCTCTACAAATCCCATCTAGAAATTGCCAGAGTGCATCTCTTCCTTCTTTTACAGCGTTAAGAACTTCTTGTTTTTTTTCAGGTGTGCCTGCGTGTTGTTCAATGATATTCCACCAGGTATTTGTATGGTCTACATCGAGTTTTTCATGAAGAACAAAAAAAGAGGGAGATTTAACAATACCATAATGTTTTTGTAATCCTTCAATTTTTTTCTGTGCAATTACAGGTATTTGTGATTCATACGCTGCAAGAGCTGCACTTCCTGAGAGCCAAGATTTTTTAGAAAGGTTTTTGAAAGTAATGATCGTTTTTTGTGTTTCAGGTAAAAGAGCACATTCCATCATTTCATTTCTTTTTGCTCCAATTTGTTCCCCGAACTGTAACCACAACTCTCTGTGATTTTCTTTTCCATGCTCTTCATCATAAAGATTATCAGTAATGGCTTGTCTTACAGCAAAATCTTCGCAATTGCTATGCATCAAGCTTAAAAAAACAGGAAAGCTCTTTTCTAAATGGTAATACTGTTCTGCATATCTTTGCATGACAGAGAGAGGTAATGTTCCTTTTTCCCACATTTGATAGAAAGGATGTTTCAGCAAATGCTTTTGGTCGATTTCGTTTTTGAGTTGTTGGATAAAAGGCATGAGAGGGGTATTTTTCACGAGTATTTATACTTTTTGATAGTAAAAAAGACAAATTTTAGGATAAAGAGATGGTCTTTACTATCTTTTCTTTAAATAAGAAATAATTTTTTTGCATGCTCGTGTTCTATGATCAGAGATGATCTTGTGCTTATCACGCAGCCAAGCCAGAGTTTGTTTTTCTTTTTTTGGAATAAAAAATCGATCATAAGGATAATAGTTTCCCGTGTCATAACCTTGAGGAGCGCTGGGTGTAGAAAGTAAGGTTCCCTTGAGTTCTCCTTCAAAGAGTAAAGGTTTCTTTCTGGGTTCACAATATGCTAAGACACAAATAAATTTTGCTTTTTTATTTTTTAAGCATTTTATTTTTTCAGATAATCCTGGATATCCTAGCTTTTCAAAAACTCTTTTGGGTTCTGCTCCTGGAAAATTGTCCAAAGCTTCAAAAAATAATCCTGTGTCATCAACAAGAACGGATTTTTTCAGTAATTTTGCTCCTGACATAGCTTTCTTTAGTGCTGTTTCTTGAAGAGTGAGTCCTGAAGGTTCATGATGTTCTATGTCTCGATGTTGAAGTATGATTCCTTCTTTTTTAAACAAAGCAAGAATTTGTTCTGCTTTTTTTGTATTTCCTGTGAGGAGGATAATCATTCCTGTTCCTCGGGTCGTTGTTCTGCTGCTTTGCGTGCATTCCAAATTTTGTATTCTTCTTCTTTGTTTTTGATTTCTGATCCATCTACAAGAAAAGGTTTTCTCCATTTTAATCGTTCAACGATTTCTTGTACTGCCTCTTTTGAGGTGAAGTATCCTTGTTCTTCGCAGATAAGAAGGATATGGAGCAAGTCCATGAGGATGTCTCCTAATTCGTGTTTGAGATGTTCTTTATTTCCGCTTGTTAATGCTTCTTCGAATTCTTTCACTTCAGAAATAAGCTCTTCTGCCATATTTTGTACACTTTGCTCTTTTGCCCAGAAGGATTTTTTTCTGTTAATTTTCAAAAGTTCAATAAGTTCTTTGAGTGAGTCATTCATAGAAATTCCTCAGTAGTGTATTCTGTTCCATTTTGTTTTGTGCGTATCGTATGGATTTTGATGGGATGATCTTTAAGGAGGTATTCTTGAACCATCTCCTTATCAGAAGGTGGAAGACGAGGAAGTTTGTTAATCGAAAACCATTGAAGTTTTCCTTCATCACCTTCTTTAAATGTTCTGGTAGAAGTTTTTAATTGGCAGACAAAAAGAAGATAATGGTATTTTACTTTTCCTTGTTCTGTGATAATTTCATTGGCAATCCCGCATACTTTCTCAAAAGTTGCCTTGATGCCTGTTTCTTCGTAACATTCTCGTTCTGCAGATTCTGGTATGCTTTCTCCGAGTTCTATTTTTCCTCCTGGCATGGTCCAGTATCCTTTATAAGGATCTTTTGCGCGTTGGAGAAGGAGAATGTCATTGCCATGTCTGAGAGAAATCAGGGTTGCAGGTATAATCCTTTGAGCGTCCATAAAAAGGGACAATCATCATGATTTATATATTTATCTTGATAAAAAAGAAAAAATGAGGTCATTCAGAAAGAAGAGCATCGCATTGTATATAGGAAAGTTTCAGCCTTTTCATAAAGGACATCTTCAGATCGTAAAGAACATTCTCAAAAGATATGATCTCATAAAAATTGCAGTAGGTTCTAGTCAAAAGCATCATCAAAAAAGAAATCCTTTTACCAGAGAAGAAAGGAAAAGAATGATTGTTGCTGCGTTGAGAGAAGCAAAGATTTCAAAACAAAGATATAAAATCTATTTTGTACCTGATATTCCCGATGATAATAAATACCCAAGGCATGTAAGAAGTATTGTTGGAGCATTTGATATTGTTTTTACAGGATATTGGCTTAACATAAAATTGTTTAGACAAACAAAGTACAGGGTACATGCGATTAAGAGATTGTTCAACATTTCTAGTACGAAGATTAGAAAGATGTTAAGAGAAGAAAATAAGAATTATAAAAAGATGGTACCAAGAGCAGTTGACAAGGTTCTTGTTTCGCTTAACGCGAAGAAACGATTGAAAGAAATAAGAAAGTAAATTAAAGAGGTTTAGTGCCTAAACTTTCAGCAAATCGTAATAAATAACCGTCAGGATCTTGGATGAGAAACTCTTTTTGTCCGATGAGTTTATTATTTTGTCGGCGCCACTTTTCTTGAGGTTTGGAAAAGAGAGGATATTTATGAGTTTTAAGAGAGTTTAAGATGAGATCGATATGACTGACAAGAATTTGAAAGTTGATTCCTCTTCCAAAAGGATGTTTTAGCACTCCTGTTTTCCAAGTGTTGTTAACTTGTTCTATCATGATTTGTGCGCGTTGTAATGAAAGAAATGCAAATTTTGATTCTTCTCTTTGGTATGCAATTTTAAATCCAATGATTTTTGTATAAAATTCCAAACTCTTTTCAAAGTTTGAAACACTTAATTCCGGAATTAATGAATTGAATTTCATAAAGACAAAAATAGGGGAAGCATATAAAAAGTTATGTAAAATATAGTGAATTGAACACATAATGCAAGATCAAGATCGAATTATCTGAAAAAAAATAAAAAAGTGGACAAGGCGGGACTTTCAAGATGATTGCGTTTGCAAAAATCTGTTTGAACCCACAGCAACTCCGCGGCCAGCGGAGCATTCTACCAGGTTGAATTACTTGCCCACACATACCAAGAAGTGAGATCATATTTAAAAAATGTTGCATAAGAAAAAGAGATGAAAAAAAATGTAAAAAAGTTAGGCACAAGAAAAGATGTTGTTCTTTTTTTTATTATTTTTCTTTTTTATAAAAAATGTACAAACTAAAATTCAAAAAAGAGAAAAAAAACATAGTGATAGACGATAAAATGAGATAAAATAAGAGGTAAGGTGAGCATGACGAAGATAAAACAAGAGAAAAAAGTTTGAAAAAAAGATAGAAAAGATGAAAAACAAAAAAAGTTAGGCACAAGGAAATAAGAGCATACTGAAAAGACAGTTCTTTTTCTTCCTCAGAGGGAAAAAATAGAAAGATTTATAAACAAAAAATCCTAAAATGACAATAATAACACAAATATTGTGTTTAAACAGTAAAAATAAGAGGTGAATATTATGGCTGCAAGAAGAAGAGCTAGTTCTGCTCGTTCCACAACAAGAAGAAAATCTTCTAGAAGAAGAACAAGTGCTAGTTCAAGAAGAAGTAGTAGTGCAAGAAGAAGACGATAAGTTTGTTATTTCTTTTTGTTTTCTTTTTTTTCTCTTTTATAACCAAACATTTATAAAAGCAAAGGGCTTTGTATTCTTATGGGACAAAAACAAACAACGATTATTCCCAAAGCACCCTGTGCTCGCATGTTGATGAATGCGGGAGCAAAACGAGTTTCTGCTGAAGCTGCTCAAACATTTGCTGAGATCTTAGGAGAGGAAGCGAAAGTGTTAGGAGAGCAAGCGCAAAAAATTGCAAAACATGCGGGAAGAAAAACGGTGCATGATACTGATATTAAGATAGCAGCAAAGAAGTAAGAAGGATAATAATAAATTTTGCGTTTAAACCTTGAGTTGTATCAATCGTGCTACTTTTTTGCTTTTCTTTACAAGAATTTCATCACCTTGCTGCAAAGTGTATAAGTGAGGATCATTATCAAAACCAAGATCTGCTTTTTCTCTCAGAATTTTAATCTGGGGAAGGTCACTTTCGCGCAAAATCATCTTACGCAAGAATTGAGTTGTATTATTAAAAGCAATGCCAATCCCCTTCTTAAAAGACGTTTTAGTAATAGATTTGAAATAAGCTTCTGCTCCAAAAGGTGAAGAAACCACAAGACCATCACCAATAACTTCTTTATACACTCTTTTTTTATTGATGAAGACAGAAAAACGTAAAGCAGTTGTGAGCACTTTGTTTCTGAGAATAACATCATTGCAAGCTATTGCCTTCAAATTTTTTCCATTTTTCCTTTTGACAGTAACATCTAATTTGAAATATTTTTTTATTTTAAAGCGTCCTTGCGTATAACGCCTAAGAAGGTCTGTAAGAGTTCCTTCATTGCATTTTTCGCAGACTTTGCTTTCCCGGACCATAATTTTAGGAACACCGGGATATTTTCGTTCAGCAAAAAAGAAGGTTCCGTCACCTCCAACACTGATAACAAGGTCTGGTTTTGTAGTGGTATATAAGAATCCTGCGCGTTGCGCTTCTTTTTGAAGAGCTGTAACGCTACGATTGTACTTTCTGACGATTGCAACTGATTGAAGTGCCATAGGCTGATTTTGGGAAATGCTATTTATAAAGATTATGGCACTCTTCTCAAATGTTTAAGGAGATAATTTTCTTGGTCAGAAAAGTCTTGTTTGGGCTCTTCGGGTAGTTGCTCTTGTTTTTTGGGAGTGTCTTGTTTGCCAATAAAAAAAGTTTGATTACGGATACTTTCTTGAATGTTTTCTATTCCTTCTGCTTTTTTTGGTTTCCATTGGAATGAGATTCCGTCATCGGATAGTCTGGGTATGATATGAATACAAAAGCGATCATAGGGATTTGCTGAAGCGCTTCCGCTTTGTACGATCATGTTAGTTCCTTGCAATTGGAGTGCTTCAAAAATTGCTGTGGAAGCAAAGCTTGCTACAGTTGTAAGATGAGCAAAGGTTTCTGCATCAAGGTTTTCCAGAGAAGAAGTATCTTGTTTTGGAAAAACAACAAGATGACCGGGTGCACAGGGATGCTCATGAAGATAGACCATCGCTTTTTCATCTTCATAGATGTTCATTTCTTTTTTAAGATTTGATACTGCGATGGTCATAGGAGATCACTGATATTGTCAAGGTTAACCTCTTCTTTATTTTTTTGTGAGCTTTCTTTTTTCTTATCTTTCTTTCGGGTTACGCCGAGTTTTTGTAAGATTTGGTTATAAGAAACATCTTTAAAGATCATGCGTAATTGTTCGTGTTCTTTGATGAGTTTTTCAAAGGCATCAGGATCTTCTTTAATGGCCTTTTTGATTTCAGGATTTTTTTCTATGATCATAATAACTTGTTCAGGCGTAAAAGTTTGTGGAATGCTTCCTGTTTTGTCTTTGCTGAGATCATGCCATGGTGCAGGATTTCTTTTGAAATGATTTCCCATCATGACTCCGAGATTATAGGCTAGCGCTTCTTTGGGTTTCAAAATTTCTGTTTCAGAAAGATCCTTTGATGGAATGGTAAAATTTTCGAGGTCATCGTTATTTTCGCGTGGGATAAGATGGATCATCACATGGTTTGCTTGCTGACCTGCTGCTGCTCCATTAGCAACAAAGATGTTCATGCTTTGCACAAGCATGGCTTTGCTGATGGCATTGGCAACTGCTTGCCCTTTTTCAAACAGTGCAGTAAAAGTGGGTGGAGGAAGAAGGGGTAAAAGAGGGTAATGTTCTTTAGGCATGAAAAGCACGTGACCTGGAGTAGCAGGGTTGATGTCAAGAATTCCGAGAACAAGAGAATCTTCGTACACTTTTTTAGATGCCACTTCCCCACTGCTGATCTTACAAAAAATACATTGTGCTTTCTGTTGCTCAAGCGCTTTTTGTTGTTCTTCAGTAAGTTCCATCAAAAAAAGAAAAGGAAAGTGTTCTTTAAAAAGCTATGGTTAGGTTTTTTATAGTAGCAACCTCTTATTTATTTTGAAATGAGTCTAGAAAAAACGCTGAACGAATTGGAAGATGAGTACTATGCTCAGTTATGGATCAGTAGATTAGAACAAGAAGGAGGTTGGGAAAGTATACCCTCACAAGAAGGAACATTAGAAGAACAATGGTATAAGGCTCGCCATGCATTGTTGAAAAGAGCACTAATAAAAAACCCGGTGATTGGAAAAATTATAAGAGGCGGATTTCGAGAATATGCTCAAGAGCTTATAGATCAAATCAGTGCAGGAGTAACAGATGATAGTCCTCCCAGAGTCACCCAGGAATACAGCGATTTTCTCTCTCAATTGAATGATATTTCGGGTTATACTTTTTATTGGTTAGGAGCAAAAGTAGGTTCTATGAGAAGGGATTATGAAATAACGCAAAAATCATTTTGGAGAAGGTGGATTGCAAAAATGAGAAAACCTCCTTGGAAAAAGAAGGAGTATCGAGACCTGGTAGATGAGGAAGTGCATACCCTCAGGGAGCATATGGAAAAAGTGGAGACTTTTGTTCTGAGCATATATTGTTTAGAAAGAATCATAGATCCGAATACCTCTTTTGATAATAGTAAGTATGTAAGATCTTAACCAATATAGCTTCTCTTTTTAGACTCTTCGTGTTTATTTTCTTCTTCGTCAAACATTTCTTCAAATTCTTCTACGACCTCATCAGGCAAGTCAACGTCTTCTTCAGTTTCTGGAATCATGATGTCTTCGCAGCAGATGATTTGTTTTTCTTTTTTGCATTGTTTGCATACCCAAGAAGCTGCATCATATTCCATAGGCTTATCACAGCAGATGGGATGTGCTTGGCTTTTTCCACAATGCATACATTTAATGCGTTGGTCCATGGAGAAAGAAAAAATGATGAGCTATTTAAGGTTTTCTCTTCAGGGGTAAAAAAATTTCACAATCTCGCTTGGCAGTCTTGCGACAGGTATTCCTGCTTTTTCAAATGCTGCCAGTTTGGTTTGTGCTGTTCCTGTTTTTCCTGAGATAACTGCTCCTGCGTGTCCCATGGTTTTTCCTGGAGGTGCAGTTCTTCCTGCAAGATATGCAACAACAGGTTTTTTCATGTTTTTTTGAATGTACGCTGCAGCTTTTTCTTCTAAGTCTCCTCCAATTTCTCCGATAAGTACAATTGCTTTGGTTTCTTTGTCTTTTTCGAGTAGGGGAAGAACGTCTAAGAAGTGTGTTCCGATGACAGAGTCTCCTCCGATGCCAAGCACGATGCTTTGTCCAAGGTGATGTTGGGTAAGTGCGTAAACAATTTCATAGGTTAAGGTTCCGCTTCGTGCAACAACAGCTATGTTTCCTTTGCTGAAAATATGATTGGGCATGATTCCAAGCTTCGCTTGTCCAGGAACAACAAAGCCTGGACAGTTAGGTCCAAACACCCTTTTTTTCTTTTGTTGCGCGAGATGAAGTATTGCAATGGTATCATGAAGAGGAACATGTTCTGTAATGATACATAAGTTTAATCCTGCATGTAATGCTTCGCATGCTGCTTCTTTTACATGGGGAGCAGGAACAAAGATGACACTCCATTGTGCTTTATGTTTTTGGAGTGCTTCTTTCATGGTATTATAGACGGGAATTTCTTCAATAAACTCTCCTTTTTTTCCCGGTGTTACTCCTGCAACAATGTTTGTTCCATACTTGAGCATTTGTTTGGTGTGAAAGCTTCCTTGATGTCCTGTTATGCCTTGGATAATCACGGGAGTTTTTTTGTCAATGAACATTTATTTCACCAGATGTACTATTTTTTTTGCTGTCGATTCCATAGAATGTAAGATGTGAATTCCTTCTCGGTCTAGCATTTTTTTTGCTTGGTTTTCATTTGTTCCTATCATGCGAACAACAACAGGAATTTTCAAATGATATTTTTTCTTATAATCAAGAATGCCTTGCGCAATTTCATCACAATGGGTTATTCCTGCAAAAATATTGATGAATAATCCTTTGATTTTTTTTTGAAGTGTGATCTGCAATGCATCATGCATGGCTTGTTCTCCTGTTCCTCCGCCAAGATCAAGAAAGGAAGCTGGTTTTCCACCGAAGTAAGAAAGCATATCTAAGCTTGCCATGACTAAGCCTGCACCATTGCCAATGACTCCGATATCTCCGTCTAATTCAACATACGCTAATCCTTTTTTTATTGCTTGAAGTTCGAGTTTTGTTTTATTTTCATCTTGCTGAGAAAAATGATGACGATAAAGTGCATTGTCATCAATAATGACTTTTGAATCTGCAGCAATAAGTTTTTTGTTTTTTGTAAGAAGAAGGGGATTGATTTCCACAAGGGTTGCGTCTTCTTTTTGCATAAGGTGAAAAAGGTTTTTTATTATTTTTTTTAAAGAAATTTGCAATGGTTTTGAGATTTTTGTTTTTTTCAAGAAAAGATCAAGGTTTTTATCGTGAAGAGAAAAGAAGGAATGGTGAAGAATTTTCTGTGGTTCTGTCTGGGAGAGTTCTTCTATGTCTATTCCGCCGTGTTGCGAAAAGAGAAGTGTGTAATGTTTGAGAAGCCTATTGATAGTGATAGCAAGGTACCATTCTTCTTGCACGTTTTCCTTTTCTGCAACAATTATTTTTTTTACAGGAAAGCCTTGGATGTTCTTCTGAAACATTGCTTTGCAAGTTGCAATGATCGTTTGAGAAGTGGCCATGACAATACCCCCATGCTTTCCTCTTTTTCCTACAGGCACTTGCGCTTTTGCGACAAGATTCTTTTTTATTTTTTTGTTTTTCAGATCAGAGAGTGAGGAAATGACAAAGAAAGGAACTACGGGAATGCTATACTCTTTAAAGAGTTGCATACCTTGGTATTCGTAGAGCTTCATATGCACTCAAAAAAGATTCTTTTATAAATATCTTTGGTAAGATATATAAAGAAAACTTTTTTACAAGAAAGAATGGCATACCAGAATGGTGTACTCTCGTTTATGACAGCAGTAAATGAAATGAGAGAAAGGTGGGAAAGCAAGGATGCAAAGGGTCTCTATAATGCTCTTTCTGAATTAAGAACTATGCAAACAGAAGGAACCAAAAATGGAGCATATCATGAAAAAGTTGGATCATTGCAGAAAGTTTGAGGCCGTATGTTGCAAGAATTGCTGGAAGATTAGAAAGAAGAATGATTATACAAGAAAGATTAGTTGATAGTGGTATTGATATTATCGTAAAAGAATTGGAAGAATACGCTGGAATCGACAGGCGTGGGAAAAATATACACAACCCCCTCAATTACTTTTTAAGTTTAGCAGTGTGGAGAATGAAGGACCATTATAGAAGAGAAAGAAGGATTTCTACCGTTAGTATGGAAGCAATAGAAGAACAAGCTGCTCAGGAAGAAATTCCGCCCATGGATATGACAAGAGTACTAGCAGAGATAGAAAGGTTACCAGATGACTACAAAGATGTGGTTAGAGTTACCCTCTTGCCGATACTTGAAAAGGGAAAGAAACTTCCTGAGAAAGAAGCAGCCAATACATTGGGAATACCTATTGGAACTTTAGAATCACGATTACACAGAGCAAGAAGAATGTTAAGAGAGAGGGTGAAACTCTGATTATTTTTTCTGGTGTTTTTTGATTTTTGCTCTGAATTCTTCTTCGCATTCAACCAAGTGGTTTTGCAAATCTTTTTGAGTGATGATGCCTTTTTTCATGAGCACATCTAACACGACAGCTGTTATTTCTTCAAATAAGGTTAAGCGTGCAAGCACTTTTTTGATATCTGCATCTTTGTATGTGAGATAGGCTTTTTCAAGGTCTTTTCTCATTTCTAAAAGTAATGTGTCCATCTTTCCTAGAGAGCGCATAAGATCACCTTAAGATATGACATTAATAAAGCATAATTTGTCACCTTGGAGTACCATGAGGAGACGAGTGATTCATGCAACGAAGTCGACGCAAATCCTGCGAGGGACGAGCAGCCGATCTCCGTGACAAATTATGCAAAACTTTTGTCTTCTACTATAGAGTAGTTTAATCAGGTACATATGAACTAAAAGTGAGGCACAAGGAACATGTTCTTTTTCTTCCTTTATTATTTTTCTTTTTATAAAAACAAGACCAAATTAAAAAAAATAAAAAAATTCAAAAAAGAAAGAACATATGGAAATATAGGGAGAAATGATAGAAAAATAATAAAGAACCATAAAAAAGAAAATGAAAGAAAGTGAGGCACAACGAGATATTTTTTTCTTAGTTTATTTTTATTATTTTTATAAAAAATTTAAAAACAAAAATTCAAAAAATAAAAAAAATTCAAAATAAACCAGTATTATAGGCGATAAAGAGGGTAAAGAAAAGATAAAAAAAATACGAAAAAGTCAAAAAGTACTGAGAGAAGAGAGATCGTTTATTTTCTCATTTTGAGAGTGTTGAGATAAGCATTTTTAAGTTTTTCAACAAAAATCCGAACAGCGTGGGGATTAGGAGTTTTTTCGTGCATGATTTCATATTCACTACGACCAGGAGTATTGACATAGAGCTTTCCAAAACGAAATAGTCTCTCCCAAAGATTCTGAGAAATTTTAATATCAGTGATAGTATTATAGTAAAGGGAAGCAGTATCAATATTAATTAATCCAGAACGCAAGCTTATCTTGTTAGGATCAATGATGAGCACATCGACAAGCCGGGATATTTCAACAACGATCAGGATAATCACGGCAAGTGAGATAAAAATAATTCTTATCCAGCCGCCTATAAAAATGGAAGAAACGACAAATAAGAGAGGAAGAAAATACCATAATATTCTTGCTCTTCTTGGTTGGCGTATGGTGATGGGCAAACGCGTTGCGTCTAGCTTCATAAGAATATGGTAAGAGCCTGGTATAAAAAACTTTCTCCGTGAAGACACTCTTTATTTTTAGATAAATTCATTTGCTTTTTGTTCGTTTACTTTTAGATATTTTTTATAAAAAAAAATCAAACTAAAATTCAAAAAAGAGGGTAAGAGAGGTAGGATAGAAAATATTGAAAAAAAGTTTGTGTTAAGATTTGAAAAGCTTTCCTAAGAATGAAGTTGAGGAATACTTGTTGAGAAGTGGATATCGTGTTTTAATGTCTTCAATGGTTTTGGTAAAAATAGTTTTTTCTTCAGTTGAAAGGGGAACTTCAACAATGCTTTCCATTCCTTTTTTTCCGAGAACACAGGGAACTCCAATAAAGACTCCTTTTTGGTCATATTCTCCTTGGAGTTCTGCGCAGCAAGGTAGTATTTTTTTTTGGTCTGTGAGGATAGATTCTATCATCAAGGTGAGAGATGCTGCGGGGGCATAATAAGCAGAAGTGCCCATAATATCTACAATTTCCCCTCCTGCTTTGCGTGTCCTGTCAATGAGTTCTTGTATTTTTTGTGAGGATAACAAAGTAGCAAGAGGAACTCCTCCGACAGTTGCAAGTGAAGAAAGGGGTAACATAGCATCTGCATGACCTCCTAAAACGAGCGCAGAGACTTGCTGAGGTTGTACTTCTAATGCTTGTGCTGTAAATGCTTGGAAGCGTGTAGTATCTAAAATACCAGCCATGCCAAGAACGCGTTGTCTGGGAAATTTGCTTAATCGCTTTGCAAGATAGACCATTTCGTCAAGAGGGTTTGTTACTATAATAAGAATACAGTCAGGTGAATACTTAACTACATTGCTCATAATGGTAGTCATGATCTTTGCATTAGTGTCAATAAGATCTTCCCTGCTCATACCTGGTTTTCTGGGAACTCCTGCAGTAACGACAACAATCTGGGAATCTTTTGTGAGTTTATAATCCGTGCTTCCTATGACAGATACGGTATGATCAAGAAGGGGAATGCTTTCAAATAAGTCAAGTGCTTTTCCTTTTGCTGCTTTTTCATCAATGTCAATAAGAACAAGGTCTCCAAGTCCTTTGGTTGCAATAAGAAAGGCTGTTTGTGCCCCTACATTTCCTGCTCCAACGATGGTTATTTTAGGTCTTGTCATAGTATTTCATGGCCCGAATTGGCTATATAAATGTTATGATCTTCCAGGGTGTGTCCCAAATGTTGGTTAGCAGCATAAGGTCGAGTGTGTAAACAAGAAAGATAAAAAGGGGATGCTCCAGACGGGAAATGTCACTCATCAACAAAAAGAAGAACTACACGAGAAGCTGCTAACCCGAACGATAGTGAGATTTGGGACACACCCGATCTTCCAAGACGTTTGGATATTTTTCATTTTTTGTATTTTAGTTTGTATTTTTGTTATAAAAAGAAAGAGATTTGAGGATAGAAAAGAAAGAAGAGGTTAAAAAAAATAAAGAGTTAGTATTGGCATGCACAAGACATGCATTTTTGTTCTGGTTGGTAACTTGGCATGTGTTTTCTCATAGGGCAAGAAGGCATTTCTTGAGGTGCATTGCTATCTGTATAATGATACGGATAATTATATCTCCAGATCTGAGAAAGTTTTCTGCTTTGGAATTCACCATTGCAATTTTGAGTTACTACAGTTTCATACGAATAACTGGTTCTGCCATCAATCGTGACAGAGCTGTAATGAGAGCCAAGATAACCTACACTATGATGATCATACTGTGGATAGTTTTTAGCATGTTTCTCAGCCCAGTAGGAATTTGCAGAAACAAAAGGCAATGACAACATTAAAAAGATAAGGCACAACATTATTTTTTTCATGGTAACACCCTCGAAAGAAGAAAGGAAGTTGTTTATAAAAGTTCACTGGGAAAAATAATCACGAAGAAGAGACAAAATGAGCATTGTTTTTTGTTTTAGAATTTTGTTTTGAAACGTGATAAGAGAATGCCTTGTGCCTAAATTTTTCTTGTTTTATTATTTTTCCTCTATTTTTGCCTATTTATTTTTTAAAATATTTTTTTATCGTTTATATAATTCGTATATCTTATTTTTTTGTTTTGTGTTGTCAAAAACCACCAATCAGAGATTGGTGGCATGTAGCGACATGCCCCTATTAATGTGGTTTTTGAGCATGCTCAAAAATTTTTCACTGTGTATAGTTCATTGGCTTCCTGCCACTAGTCAGAGACTAGTGGAAAATTTTTGACATTTTTATAAAAAAAAGATAATAATAAACGAAGAAAAAGCATATGCTCCTTGCGCCTAACAACTAATACAAGTTAAAATATCCACCAAGGCCATATTGTCTGTTTCTTCCATCAGATCCTGTAAAGGTGTAAACTCCTACACCCCCATTCGGATTCCAGGACGTGCCATAACGATTAAAATCGGTGAGGGGAAGATAAGGTCCTTGGCCGCGATAGAAGTTTTGATGTCCTCTATAGTCAGGTCTGACAAAGATTCCTGTGTCATAAGGTGTTACGGGTCTTCCTTGACCTCGAAAATCTTGGCGCACATACACACCCGTTCCTTGTAGCAAGCGAGAAGGAGCATAAGATTCATGATAACTTCCCGGATAAGGCGTCCAAGGATCATGGGAACTATAAAATTCATTCCAGGAGCTTGCAAAAGTAAGAGGAAGAAGGAGTAAAGAGAAGGTTATGAGTAAAAATATTTTTTTATGCATAAAAAAAGAGAATGAGCCCTTGCTTAAAAAGATTTAGGCAGGTTGAGTTTTAAGTGCTCCGCGAATAAGGTAACCGTCATGGAGGATAATATCTTCATCCATAGGAAAATAATGGAAACCACCATATCCCTCAATAGGGTCACTCATTTGATCCAGTCTATCATCAGAAACAAGAGTAAACATGGCATATCCAAATCTGCTTTGAAGTGCAGTTTCAAGTGCTTGAAGAGAAATTCTTCCGTGATTTCTTTCAAAGAGGGTAAAAACAAAAGTTTTGACATCCCCACGAAGAAGGATTTCTAGATATTCTTCACTCATAAGAAGGAAGGAAAATAAAGGAATTTAAAAAGATTAACAAAAAAAATTAAGAAAATTTAGCGTCATAGTCCCTATAGTCGCGTAATCCTTGATTGGGTCCTCCTTGGATTTTTCCTGAAGGATCAAGTACGATTTTTCCACCATAGAAGACATTGGTCTCGGGAGTATAGATTTCTTCTTCTCCATCACCATCTATCCAGTAGTAGTTTGGCCTGTATCTTTCATAGATAGGCGCATCCACATTTTGCATAACACCGGGAACAAGCACTGAGCTTCCGCGCAAAATTTGTCTTTCTTGTGGAATGACATAATAGGTTGCAAACACGGGGTTATCAGGGTATCTTGACATAAAGAAGGGAGTTCCTAATCCTTGCTGTGCTCTTTTATATCTTTCTTGAATAAGGGACACAAAACGATCATAAGATCCTCTTCTTAAAATTTGTCCTCCCATTGCTGGATGGTTAGACTGTGTTAAGTCTGGACCATATCTGTCAGCATAGGATGGTCTGATAGTGTATACGTTCCAGACGTCATTTGCTACTCGGGGATCATCATATACAGGTATTCCTCCATTGACTGATTCTTGAATTAATTGGTCCCTATATTCTATTGCTTTAATATCTCTTTGTCTGTTTGCACCTTCTGCAGCACTCATGACAAGAAAAATACTCAG
Organism: Candidatus Woesearchaeota archaeon; assembly: GCA_018303205.1. Lineage (GTDB taxonomy): Archaea > Nanobdellota > Nanobdellia > Woesearchaeales > JAGWAF01 > JAGVYP01. The sequence goes on along the minus strand of JAGVYP010000009.1, from coordinate 2,869 downwards.
AAGAAAAGTGAGTACAATTACACCTCTTTTTTTCATAGTTACACCCCCTAGGGGGTATTTTTCGAAATTCTGATATATAAATCTTTCGATTTATTTATAAAAGAAAGTGTGAATTTAGGATTTCCTTTTCAGTAAGAACAAGAGTATGACGAGTAAAAGAAGAGCTGCTATGCTTAAAGGAACGATAAGGTTTTTTTCTTTTTGTTGAGTTGGGTTTGAAAAAAGTTCTTGGGAAAGAGGTGTTAATTGTTGTGCTGTTGGTGAAGGAGTTTCAGTGGAAGGAGTAGGTGGAGCAGAAGGAGGTGAAGAAGAAGTGCTGTATACTGCAGATGTTTCTGGATAAGAGGTACTTCTTTGCTGAGGTCTTCTTGAGCCGTACATGTTTTCTGTGTTTCTTTGTCTTCCTGTGTTATCAAATCTTAGGTCAGTGTGAAATTCAAAGCTTCCTTGTTCTCTGTATCCTTGTTCTTGAAAGAAATCGCAGTAGCGATATCCTGTGTTAGTGCCATAACAAGAGTTGGTTCCATTTCTGAGGGGAGGAAAATAGCCGTAATGCCCATTAGGAATGTCAAATGGCCCATAGAGGTAGGGTGCATAGAGTTCCCATCGGGGATTGGTTGCATAATATAAGTTGAATTGTTCAAAGTCTTCAGGATGAAAGAAGACTACTCGTTTTCTTCCGATTTTGTCAAGGTCATCGAGGTCATCAAAATCAGTAAAGTCGATTTCATCCCATTTGTCGTTAGGATTTAGTCGTGCAATTGCATTGTAGTCTTGTAAGTCGTAACAGTCTAGGTCTTCAAAGTCAAGTTCTTTTGCGTTGTTTGCTGTGATAGGGTCTAGGGTGTCATGAGCATTTGCGTTTGCAATGGCTTGGTAGTCTGCAAAGTCAAATCTGCGTAAGAAGTCTGGAGTTAACATGTCTCTGTCGAGATTTTCTAAATCAATCGTGTCGTATCTGTCATACTGATCAAGATCTGCGAGTGTATTGTAAACATCAATGTTGAGGCAGTTGAAATCATCTTCATCAAGGTATTGGTCAAGAACATAGTCTCTGTCAAATTCATCATACTGGTTAAGGTCTGCGAGTACAAATAAGAGGTCTGCATCTTCGTATTCAAAGTTGTCAATGAGATCTGCGATAACATCATTGGTTACAGTTCTGGAAAGTTTGAAGTCAAAAGGTCCCCATTGGTTAAGGTATCTATAATAGTTGGGCCCATAGGGAAGATTACCGTATTCGTTGCCTTGGTTTTGATAGGTAAGGCTTGTCTGAGAAGTGTAAGGTACTGTTCCATAGGGTCCATAGCTTCCATAGGGTTCATAGACTGCTGTTACAGAAAGGGTAAGAAATGCAAAGATAAGTACTGTAAGGATGATAAAGCGCTTCATAGTATAGCCAGAAGTCCTGTATTTATAAAGATTAAGTTACTGACGAGTGGTAAAATAATGGTATTTTCTGGGGTTTTGTTAATAAAAAGAAAAGATAAATCTTGTGCCTAACTTTTTCAAATATTTTTTGTTTTTATCAATTTTTTCTATCGTCCTATTTTTTCATGTATTTTTTATAATATTTATTATATCGTCTATATAAAACGTCTCTTTTTGTATTTTTGTTTGTGTTTTTTATAAAAAAGATAAGAATAAACGAAAAAGACTTTTTTCCTTGTGCCTAACTTTTCTTAATTTATTTCAATATTTAAAATAAATATGTTACTACTTTATAGTAACAATAATTTAGAAAGATTTATATACTTAAAGTGCCTTAAAAGAGCTATGGGAATCGCATACGCATTTTTCGACTGTCCTGCAGATAAAGAGAAAGTTAGGGCAGAGCTTGAGCACAGCAAAGATCGCATAGGAGCTTCTGAATTAGAACTCTCTTTGAAAGAAATAAGCGAAGGAATTGAAAAAATAAGTGAAGATCCCAGAGTACAAGCAATTGCAGAAGAAGCTCAAGGTGCTAGTGTAAGATATGCTCTAGAAGCAAGATATGAAGGACATACAAACAGGAAAACTGCTGATGCACTTGCAGACACGCTCAATCAATTTGCTTATTGCCCAGAGTTGTATACACAAGCTGAAGATTTCTTTGGAAGTATTTTTTATGAAGATTTGGGAGGCTATTATCAAGAAAGAGAATAAGAAAGACTAATACACTTCATTGATTAAAGATTCCCAACGCTGTTTTGTTTCTGCTATTCGCCGATTTCTTTCAAAGCCGAGTTGTGACACTTTTTTTTCTTGATACCCTCTCGCTTTTTCATAAGCAAGTGCATGTTTTCTGATCATACTATTACGCATAAAAAGAATTCCTTTACCCTCAGTATTGTACGCAAATCTGCTTCTCCGTGCAAAGACAGTTCCTTCTCCAAAATTATTGCTATACCTCCCGTAAAGATAATCGTCATTGCCATTTAATTGTGTCATGCTATAACTAAAATCAAAAGGAATGTCATCTTCTTCTTGTTCAGGAAGCAAATATAGTCCAACACCCACAAAGATAAGAAGGATACCTAAAAAAATAAGCAGCTTTTTCATCTGTTCACCTCAAAAATCAAGAAAGCAATCGCGTATTTAAACGTTCCTTTTCTAAAAAAGTAGTAAAAAAAGAATTTTTTATTATTTGTCTAATTTTTGATCTTTTTTTTCATTCGGGAGATATTTTTTATGTATCCGAAATTTTATTTTTGACATTTTTATCGTTTTTAATTTGTTTGAATTTTTCTATAAAAGAAGGTAAAGATAAACCAAGAAAAAGACAAAAGGTACAGTGAGAAGAATAAAGGGAAAAAAACGGTAATGTCAAATCGTGCGTGTTTTGTGAGATTGCCTTGGAGTCTTAGCAGGAGGGAACACGATTCATGCA
>JAGVYP010000008.1 GCA_018303205.1 Candidatus Woesearchaeota archaeon | reverse complement strand
TAGGTCTTAAGAGCTTCTTTTATAACTTTAAGGCAATTGTTGAATTCTTCTTCAATTTGATCTTTTCTGCAAAAAGAATGTCCGTCATCTTGGCAAAAGCATCGTAATCTTGATAATCCGGTGAGCTCTCCTGGTTTTTCGTCACGATGTAAATTTGCAAAATCAGAAAAACGAATGGGCAAATCTTTGTAACTTCTGGTTTGAGAAGCAAAAATTTGAGTATGCTGTGGGCAATTCATGGGTTTTAAGAAAAATTCTTCTTTACTATAATGGGATTGGACTTTGACCATGTCATCTTTAAATTTGTCATAATGTCCTGAAATTTTGAACAGTTCTGCTTTGTTAAAATTGGGTGTGTGTACTTCTTGATATCCGATTTTCTTGTTTAATGCACGAGAATATTGTACTATTTCATTACGCAATATTGTTCCTTTTGGGGTATACAAAGGCATTCCTGAACCGATAAGATCTGAAAAAACAAAAAGTTGGAGTTCTTTTCCGATCTTCCTATGATCTCGTTTTTCTGCTTCTTCGAGCAGTTTAAGATGAGCATCAAGTTCTTTTTTTTCTGGGAAACTCACTCCATAAAGCCTTTGGAGTTGTTTGTTTTTTGCATCTCCTCTCCAGTATGCTCCTGCTGCTCTGAGAATTTTGAAAGCTTTAATCATGCCTATGTGGGGAATATGGGGTCCTCTGCAGAGGTCAGTAAAGAGAGTTCCGATATGGTAAATGGTTACGGTTTTCTCTTTGATTTCATTGAGTATTTCCATCTTATACCAATTTTCTTTGAACCTTTTTTTTGCTTCGCTCAGCGTAAGGATTTCATGGGTACAAGAAGGGTTTGTTTGGACAATCTTTTTCATTTCTTCCTCTATGTTTGCAAATTGTTCAGGATGCACAGCTTCCATGTCAATATCATAATAGAATCCTTCTGCGATAGGTGGTCCTAGGGTTAATTTTGCTTTGGGATACAGTTTCATGATAGCAGCTGCCATGAGATGGCTTGTGGAATGCCAGAATACTTTCTTACCCTCTTCATCTTTAAAGGTTAAGACTTGGAAAGAAGCATCTTTTTCAACTTTGTAATCTAAATCAACAAGAATTCCATCAAGTTTTGCAGCAAGTGCTGCTTTTGCTAAGCCTTCTCCTATTTTTCGTGCAGCTTCAAGACAAGAGACTCCTTTTTCCACAGAGAGCTTTTTTCCATCTGGAAGTATAAGATGAATAAGAGTCATAGCAGGATAAAAAGATGTTTCCTTTATAATGTTTTTGGAGAGAAAGAGCTGTTAGAAGATATTTTTTAATTATTTATAATTATCTTTATTAAAACCTGAACTTAAGATCATCTTTAAAAGATTTATCTTTTCGAATCCATACGATTCCTCTTTGTTTTATGATATCAGAAAATTCCCAGATGGATATCTTTGCTATTTCCGCTGCCCTCGAAAGTGTAATAACTCCCTTGGAGAGAAGATCGACAGCTCTTTCCTTACTCCAGTCTTCTAAGCCAATCAATAATAATTTTCGTGCTGCTTCTGAAGTTTGTCCAAGCTTTTTATCTTTTGCATAGTTTTTTAATTCTTCTTTCATATCACTTGAGATCCTTATAGATATTCTTTCTGTCATGTCTGGATTTAATATCATATATATCTAAAGGTTTCGGTTTTCTCATACGTAACGCAGAGAAAAATTTGTTAATTTTTTTTTATCATAATGCTTTTGCTCTACGTCCATGATAGTACAATCTTACCTGAAAGAAGGAATATAAAAATTATGAAAGAAGTTCTACACTAACGTTTCTATGAATGCGTTTTCTTGGAAAGTATCCTCTTGCTGGCCAAAGTGACTCTGTGCCTGTCGTTTTTCCTAAACCTTCCTGGTACATGCGTACCGCATCTAGCAATCCTGGATCTACAAGATATTTTCCTTCTGGTCCATTACCATTTTTTTGAAATTGTGCTTTCCAACCTGCATGACTTCCAAGACTTAAATCTTCACTTTGTAAGATGTGTAATAATCCTTGCATTCTTCCTACCATAGCAAGAATACCACTAGAGGTAAAATAAGGAACATCTAACGCAGTCATTGCGTGGCGAAACGTTGTTGTAGTTGCACCTGTTGTGTTTGGCTGATAAATATGTACATGATCTTCAAGATCAGCTTCAGCTTTTCGAGCTGTAGAAACTGTTGCTTGTGCCCGAAGATCAACAAAACCATTATTTGCTATGTACCATTCAAGGAGCATTTTTGGATCAACATTTAACTCTTGTGCTTGTTTTGCAATATGATCAGCTAAGATATTTCCGTGTGTCATCACTACGTCTCCAAATGGTGCAACATGCGGACCAACGAGGATTCTTTCTTCTGTTCCATCACGATAAATAATAGGGATACCTAATGAGGTTATGCTATCTATGTACATTCTTACTCCTTTTGTTAATTTCCAAATAGCTTGACCAAGGTAGTCTCTTGCTGTCATTTCATTATAATCAATACCTACAAAATTACAAAAATCTCGTCTTGTTTTTATCTCCAAAAGTCTAGCAAAATCTTTCTCTGTTTGTTTTGGGTCCATCATAGCTATATCTTCAATATGGAGTTGTTCTGTATGCTCTGCTAAGAATTGATGCATTCTTCTTGCTGATATGTTTACCTTAGCACCAACACCTTGAGCTGCTGTTGCTTTTGCTTCACGTCGTCCTACTATGGCACTGAGTTCTTCTTTATCTAGTGTTTGTAAGCTATGCAACAACATATACATTCCCAGAGTATGCAATTCTGCTTGGTGTCTTGCTGAACCGAGCGCTTGATATGATTGAAGACTCAAAGGATGACGAGCTCGTTCTGTTATTCTGCTATTTCCCATCAAAGAAAAAATAAGGCCTGCATTTTCAGTTTCTGTATAATAACAAGTACCATCTTCTGCAAACCAAGGCATTTGCGGATCATCACCAAACAAAGCTGTTCTTGCCAGAGGAATAGCTAATTCTTCTTGTGAAGCAACTTTCATGACGAAGTATAACGATTTCGCATCGGCTTGGCTAAAGAATCCATTTTCTCCACTGACAATAGCAACAGGCACATTTAAAGTAAAACCTGTCGTTTTCTTCGGATGATCATTCGTATTCAGCATATCCTTAAAGTCTAAAGCGTCTCCTGATTCTTGTCCAAGTGTAAGGACTTTATGAGGCATTACTTGGACATATACCTCTTTCCAGAGTTCTGGATGAAGCATACCAGCTCGGACTATTTTTCCATTCAACCCTGTAGGCAAAGGTGCATCTTCAAGAATATCATTAATACCAATTGCCGCAGCTGTAATAAGAGTTTTGACATCTTGTCTTGAGTATTCTTCTGTAAGAACAGTCGCAAAATGTTGTTTTGTTCGTAGTAAATCATCAGCAGAACTATGAGCATAACCTAGCCTAATTTGGGGTACTCCATGCTCATCAAGATCATACATTCCTCCCACTGCTGTCGTATGAGCAATCATTACTTCTTCTGCCATTACTCTTTTGATTGTACCAAAGCCTTTTGCCATGGTTCGTAGTAATGTTTCCTTTAATCTAAGAATATCCTCTTCCTGAGTGATATCATTATCTGCGCAGAGTTGGTCAAGTTGTTTAAAGCCACCATACGTTGCAACACTCGCAAGAGGAATACCTGAGATAACACTTCTATATCTAAAATCATCACCTAAACCATAGGTTTCTCGATATTCTCTTAAAAAGTCTTCAAAAGGTGATTGCTTTGCTTCTATACTCGCTGTTAATGAATCCAGGGTAACTTCTCCTTCTGTTTCAAAAGTAGTTCCTGCTTGGAATTCATGCAAAGAAATATGAATGCCAGATGCGGTTACCCAATCGGCGGCGTATAGTTCTTCTCGAGATGTTTTTTTGCTTGTCTTTTTGAGATTCTTTATATTGGGAAATAATTTTTTTAATTTCTCTTCAAATTTGGTGATTTCTTCTACTGTTCTTCCTGTAACTACCACACTTGGAACTTGAGAATCTTGTGGTTGATGATACCTTAATAGTTCTTCATACCAATGCAACATCTGAATAGCAGTCTGTCCACCTACAGCTCCCGTACCTCCAAAAATAACATGGGTCTGATCAAAAACAGAAAGAGATGCTCTTCTCATAGTTTCTTCTATGGATATATGCTTATGCCCCATCTTGCTGCAGGGATTCTTATCTGTCTTATAAAGGTTTTGGAGAATTGATGCAGTCAAATTAAGTGTCAATGCACGAAAAAACAAGTTTTTTGTGGGTATGCAGGATGTTCAACGTAATATCTGCGGTCGAAGGAGTAGTACGATCTCCTCAATTTCATGAGTACAATAAATTCGACTTTACTGAAAAGTAGGAAAATCTTTAAATGTAATCTCTTTTTACGTATGTTATGATCTTCTCAGAAGAACACATAAGGCAACAAGCAGTGGTAGATAGTCTTGCAAGTGTTGTTGAAACAAATTTAAAATTTCTTGCACCTTTAGAAACTCGATGGTGGCCTGCAAAATTTTTTCGATTTTTAGAAGGGAGCCCTGAAGAAATGTATGCTGGTATGCGGGAACAGCGTAGACAAGCAGAAGGTTTATCTGATGAATTATTGGTTGTACTTGTTGGAAACGCCATAACTGAGGATGCGCTAGCGAACTATGCACTACGATTAGGTGTAACTACTAGCGGTATTGACAGAATAGGAGTAAGCGACAACCCTTGGATGAAGTGGGCACGCGGATGGCTTGCTGAAGAGCATTTGCACGGTATTGCTTTGACAAGGTATCTTCTTTTAACAGGACGTGTTGACATGCAAGCTGTTGACAGAACCACTACTACTCTTATTCAAAATGGTTTTGAACAAGATCCTTCTCCTTATGTCGGTTTATTTTATCCCACGTTTCAAGAAAAAGCAACAAACATAGCCCATGACAGAGTAGGAATCATGGCAAGAAACGCAGGAGCAATAACTCTTGCTGATATTTGCACAAAAATTAAAGCAGATGAACACCGTCATGGTTTAGTATATCTCCATATTGCGCAAGCTTTATTTGAAACAGATGAAGATCATGCCATGATTGAATTTGGAAGACTCATGCAGGAAGGACTGAAAATGCCTTCACAACGTATGACTGATACAGAGCACCCTAAACCTCCTGTTTTGTATGGGAGATTTGCAAGAGTATCCACTCGTATAGGTGTCTATACACCTGAGGATTATGCAGGGATATTAACACATCTTAATACTGAATTAGGCATTGCAGGTAGGAGTGTATCAGGTGAAGCAGCAAGAGCACAAGAATTTCTCTGTGCACAACCCGAAATTATTCAACGTGAATGGAATTTGCAAAAAGAGATAAGAGACGCACGACCTGCTCGTCAAACAAAATTCTCCTGGATTTATTCCCGAGCTGTTTAATCTTTTTTTACTAGGAACAAGGTAATAACCTTTTTCATATTCCCGAAAAAAGCAGATCTTGGCAGAACATTTTTACAACCTAACGCATGAGCTTTTTTGAATAATTCTGTTTGCGTATGAGGACCATAGGCAATGCATTGCCGAGGAAATCTGCATAGAATATCAAAAGCGTTTTCTAATGATAAATCAACAATATGAGCATTTTTATTTGAAAGATCAGAAGGTAGAGCATCATAAAATTGGTAGGGGCAAGTTAACTCCTTCAGTGCTGCTTCAATCTTTGACCTGTCCATTAAATCTTTAGTATAAATAATGACCTTCATTTTTTATCAAGTCCCTACCAAAGGGTTATCGGTAATACTTTTCAATATCATACAAGGGATGCTCAGGTTTTTTTTGATATTTTTGCATCAGCCAAACAAAGAAGTGGTAAATGACACAGCTGAGGAGGTATGCAACAAATGCGGCATAGAGGAAAATGACAAGGACATAGCGCTGGCCAAGATAAAGACGTATAAAAAGATCAGGAATCTCTAAGAGCATCAATTTTCCAAAGCTTCCCTCAATAGGATAGAGAAAAAAGAAGATAGTCGTCATCACCCATTTGGGATGATTAGGCGTTAACCATCTCAAAACATCTTTAGAGTGGATCATGAACTGACTTTATGTTTTAGAATATATAAACTTAATTACCTTCAACCATTTCCATGAATTTTTTTGGACCAAGTTTTTTCATGTACGCATCTAAAAATTCTTGCATACCCATTTCAACTCTCAACTTAACTGCAGGTTTAACAAACTGATAACGGTCTATATCAGGCATATTATGCAAATTATCCTTAGCTAGGCGTCTCCCATTCCAAATACCATATCTTCTTACAAATTCCTCAGCAAGTCCGTTAGATAATGCTTCTTGAACTGTTTCTTCAGCTGCTATGCCTCTTTCTGAACCTACTTCTTCAATGTACCTATTTCCAACTGACATAGTTGTATATGGCAAAAGTTCTGAAAAAACATCGTTTATTGCATCTCTTCCTGTACTCACTACAACGACAGAATTGTAATACTCACCAGTTGTTGCATTAATAAGTGTGTCATGCATTCCACCTGAGTTATAACCATGAACAAATCCAGCTGTCATTACAACCTCACCTGATTTATCATTGATAATATCAATTTCAATTACTTGATAGAGCCCTCTGACAATAAATCCTTTATCAGCATATGCGACTACATCATTTTCTTTCCCTCCTGAAAAATCATCGTTCTGCTTTACAATAGTCCACTCTACACGTATGGGGTTTAAACCTTGCAATCGGGCATGCATAAATTTTTCTGCTTCAATACAATATGCTAATAATTGACTTGCAATTTCATGGTCTTCTGGCAAAGCATAAAAACTCTCATAAGCTATGAGATTATGCAAACCTTGAAGATTATTCCTTTGTATTATCCCATCTACCATGGCTGAACTAGAACCTTCTATTTCTTTGAAAAGCTGTGATCCTGGATCTATTTTCTTCCTTGGACCAATAGGAACATATTTACCCCTATCATGCGTGATAATTCCAGCATTCATCTCCTTAACTTCAGGGTCTCTATCTCTCAAAAAAGGTGCACGATACGTAGCTGCAAAATAACTAAGATAACCTATTGCTAATGTTGCTAAAACTGCACTTGTTAAAAGCAATAATTTGCCCCGACGATTTCCTTTCACACTAGCAACTTCTTCTTCAAGAGACTTCCCTCTTTTGATTTCCTCAGCTTTCTTTTTTCTCTTTTCAATACCCATAAGTATTCAAAAAGAAGGCTTTATTTAAAGATTAACAAACACAACACCTAAAAGTTGGTAAAGAAAAAATACGAGATATCTTGTCATCCATCAAAATGTATCCAGAAAAGAAAAGATTAAATAGGGTATCACATTATAAAAATGTATGGCTTGGTGGATTCCAAAATCTTGGTTTGGTGGGTTGTTTGGTTCGCAAACCAATAGGGAATTAACTGCGCTCCAGCATCTTAAAACTATTCTAACTGTAGAAGAGCAGGAGGCACAGCAACTTATTAGTCTTATTGATCAGATGGAAAAGGCATTAGCTGTTCATGATTATGCTACTGCAGAACGCATTACTCCTACTCTTATCGGAATCTTTAAACAAAAGAAAAAAGTAGATAAACGAGAAGGTGCTGATCTCAAATTGTTTGAAAATACTTTTCTTGCAGAATTAAGAGGTTTGTTAACCAAAGGGAATGTAAAATGAGGATATTAGGATCTTACTGCTCTTGATAGTTCAAGGAGCTTTTCTTCCAATGCTTTTCCATTTTCTCTCACGGATTTTTCTAAAGTGTCTCCTACACAGATAAGGTCAGCGCCAGCATCTAATAATTCTCTTGCTTGCCCACTTGTTTTTATGCCTCCACCAACAGTGATAAGTCCGTCATAAAAATGACGAAATTGGTGGACAATGTCAGGATGAATAGACCTTGTAGATCCACTTCCTCCTTCTAAGGAAAGTGTTAATAACCCTAATTCTCTAATTTCCTCAACAAGCTCTTGGATAAGCTCATGGTCCTCTTTTCTTATGACTCTTGAATCGGTGACTTGAGCAACAGTGCTTCCTCTTGCTGGTTCAACAAGAAGGTATGCAGTTTCAACAGGAACAATAGTACCTTCTCTTTGCAAAGAAATGCTATAATATCTTCCGCACTGAGGTTTTGCTTTTCTTACGAGTTCCTCTCTATAATAATAACGAGATGAAGTAAGCACATGGGCAAGTACGGCAAAAGAAACAGAGCAATCTCGAGGGATGACCTCATGTGAGGGAGGCAGAAGACCAATCCTTTCTAAGGGATAACCCAGAGATTGTAACGCTGATGAAAATTGATGTATCCTTTCTATCGTTACACCTGTTGAACCACCTAATAAAATGGCGTCATACGCTTCCCGATTTTCTGTCATTCTACAAAGAGCTTTTTTCGGTGTCTGTCCTTCAAACCAGAAATGAGGTTTGTCTATGTCAAGATAAATAAAAAATCCTTTTCTTGTTCTTAACTCAGGAACAACAGCATAAAGCGGGTTATTCATAAAAATGATAAAAAGACTTCTTTTATAAATTTATATATCCATTCGATATCCTATTTTTTTTTTAAAAAGATCAACTTTTTAATGAAGATGGGGCTCAATTGCTCTTAGAAATAAGCCAGGACTTTTCTTATACAGATCAAGTGCTTCTTGTGGTGAGTGTTTTTCTATCCATGCTATCGTTCCAGAGACTAATCGGTAATCTTTCTCTTTTGTTAAATCAGTTAAATGTGCTTGAAGCATTTCTTTTCCACGAGGTATTTTTAATTCTGCACTTATTTTTAAACCAAGAACATGGGAAAGAGCTTCGCAAATGCCTTCATCAAGTTGTCTGGCTATATCACCAAAAGGTGTTTGGTTTCCGAATATCTTTTGTACATATACCAGTTCTTCACCCGTAAGACTTGCAACATATTTCAGTGTTATCGGAGACGTTGTAAGGGGAATAATTTCAGAGAAGGGAGATTTTATAGCAGTTCTGCCTACACCCAGGATGATATAAAAATCTTGAAGATCATTCATTTGTTCATTGATTACCGTGTTGCATTTACCACCAACATCATGATCATGATCTCCTGCTATGTGTTGTGTTCCAGCAAGAGCATAGTATCCTCTCATGACTAATGCACCAATACCTCCCACATATGCTTTATGGCTCCATGCATTAGGATTCTTTACATCATTCATGCCTAACCATTCTATCCCTTGATCGTTCAAACCTCGAATATTTTTATGTAAGAAAGACTCTGCTGTTCTGCAATATTCTATAAAAGACGTTTCAACTTCTTTTTCTAAAGGAATTCCATATTGTTGCTTTGTAAAACGTATTCTTTCAGGAGAAACACCTGCTTTCGCAGATTCAGTAGTGATACCTTCTCTCAAACGATCTTCTATAATTACTCTTTCATAAGAATCTTCAGGAACATCAAATTCAGGTAATAATGCAACTCCATCCTTTACTATTTCTGTCCAATAAGTTCTGCAGTAGACTTCTGGATCAATTTCTAAAAATGCCCATTTATTTGAAGAAGAAAAAAGATTATAACCTGTATAGGCTAATACTCCCAGAGCGCTTGTACCTACCCACATCCATTTTAATACATCTCTTCGATGAGGGCCTTGCACAGTTACTTCTTGTGCAGGTTGTTTTGCTCTATGTTTCTTAGGCTTCTTTCCCATCTTATCCTTATAAGTCTTTTATATTTAAAGATGAACATACTACAACACCTCAGAGAACTTTGAAAAAGAGGCTTCTGGATGTCGGGAATATTAAAAAAATATGTATAGAAAAAAACAATCCAAATTTAGTTTGATAGATGGTATACACCTCGCAACAGCACAAGAAGAAAACTCAATATTACTAACTGTCGACACTGACTTTAAAGACGCAAAAAATGCAGAAGTGATATAATCTCTCTAGAGGATAGTTCCCTTGCCTTATTTTACCATCATCTTTAAATAATATCACTATCATCCATAACTTATGGATGAGTCTCATACACAATATGGTTATCTTTTGGATCTCAGAAAGATAGGAGATCCTGTTCAACGCCGAGAAGCAATTTGATCTGTTCTTTCAATACAAGGAGTTCAACCCCAGGAAGGTCATGTTCAGCTTGAAGCATTAGCAACTTTGTCTGATCAAAATGTTCCTCATGTTGTTATGGTTACCTTTCCAGGAGTAAACCTTGTGACTCTCATTAAAAACACAGCAATAGAATTAACGTTTGGTAGGTATAATGCAGAGAGAAGATATCAAGAATTAACAAAATTAGTTGCATAAAACTCATTTCTTATTTTCAAAATCCAAACAAATAAAAAGCCTTGAAAACATAAACTCTTTATGAACTACAAACAAGTCATTTTAGTAAGAAATGATCTGAAACTTAGCAAAGGAAAGATGAGCGCTCAAGTTGCTCATGCTTCTGTAGATGCTATGCTCAAAAGTCACAAAGATGATATTAAAAAATGGCGTGATCAAGGCATGGCAAAAATCGTTCTCAAAGTAGCTGATGAAAAAGAATTGCTTTCTTACAAAAGACGCTGCGAAGATGCAGGATTGGTATCCGCACTCATTATAGATGCCGGACATACAGAAATACCTCCTAATACCGCAACTTGCGTTGGTATTGGCCCTGACAAAGAAGACAAAATAGATGCCGTAACAGGAAATTTGAAAATGATGTGATCATCTCTGTTAGACATATGACAAAAGTTCTTTTTCGTTTATTCTTATCTTTTTTTTTATAAAAACAATACAAACCAAAATGTGATCTTTTTTTACCCTAACGCAAAAGGATTGTAACTCGTCTTATAATCATATTGATCAATGCCTTCTTCCTTTTTCAAGAAATACACTATGTTATACGTTATCGGAGTAAAAAGAATTTCAACACCGCATTTAAATATATAATTAGAAAGGATTATTGCGATAAGCATATCTGTTGGAAAAACTCCTAAAAATGCTATCAAACAAAAAATGAGTGTATCAACTCCTTGCCCTACTAAAGTTGAAGAAATCGTTCTTATCCATAACATTTTTCCTTTCATTTTAATCTTTAATTTTGACAAAATGATAGAGTTTGAAAATTCTCCTGCTAAATAGGCAATAAGACTTGCAATAACAATGCGGGGAATAAAACCTAAAATGGATTCATATGCAGCTTGATTTTCCCAACCTTCTGCTACAGGCAAATACTGCACAATCATAAAAATAACAGACATGAGCAAAGCACAAAAAAAGCCAATCCAAATAACCCTTCTTGATTTTCTATACCCATACACTTCTGTTAAGATATCACCAAAAATATAGCTTAACGGAAACAAAATAGTTCCTGCATCTAGAGTAAAATTCCAAAAACTTGTAATTTTTGTTGAAGCAATATTTGAAATTAACAAAACTGCCACAAATAAAGCTAAGATGAGATCAAAATATTTTGATTGTTTTTCTTTTTTTATTTCGTTTTCCATAGCTTTATCTTTGTTCATATGCTTTTTTTTGATCTTTATTTCTTCTCATTAATCTTTTATCCGCTCAACTTTTTTCCATAAAAAGTATGACACAAACATCACTGCAAGGAAGACGAAAGGCATCAGAATTCCGAATACGTCACCACCTACAAAATACCAAGACATTGAAGCACCGAGATAATCTATGCTAAAACCTGCGTATGCCCATTCTTTAATCGTCTTAAATCTTGTTTGAATTATTGCAATTGCACCAAGAATCTTTGCAATGCCAAGAATGATAAGGAGATAGAACGGATATCCTAAAAGAGTCATGATATCAAATGCTGACTGATTTGGAAAAAGTTCAGCAAAACCTGAAAATAAGTTTACAAGACAAAAAATAACAGTGACAGACCAATAAACTATTTTTAGTGTTTTTTGTTTCATGATGTAATCTATCAAGGCATTTGATTTTAAAAACTTATCGAAAATTAAGAAAAAACTTAAATAGAAGCTTTCATAAAGAGTACCATGACAAACAACACGGTAACCTTACACAGAGTTCTTAAAGCGCCACCCGAAAAAGTATTTCGCGCTTTTACAGATAGCAATGCCTATGCATCTTGGATTCCGCCCTATGGATTTTTGTGTGTTGTCCATACCATGGATGTGCGTGTAGAAGGAAATTATAAAATGTCTTTTATCAATTTCTCCACAGGTAATGGACATTCTTTTGGAGGAAAATATTTAGAAATAAAATCGAATGAATTCTTGAAGCTTACCGACACCTTTGACAATCCTCATTTACCCGGAGAAATGGTCACTTCAGTTTGGCTCAAAAAAGTTTCTTGTGGCACAGAACTTAAAATCATTCAAGAAGGTATTCCCCCTGTTATACCCATAGAAATGTGCTATTTAGGATGGCAAGAATCATTAGAAAAACTAAAAAGATTAGTTGAACCTGAAATTCCTGATGCATGAACGCCAAATCTGAATTAAAGAGTAATCTACTATGGCCAAAAAAGAATTATCTTCCGGTGTCGTGCATAAAATACCTTTTGACATGCAAAAAGCATTGACTTCTTCCCCAGCAACGCGAATAGCCTGGAATAATCTTACACCACTTGCACGCAACGAATGGATATGCTGGGTTACCTCTGTCAAGAAGCCTGAAACAAGAAAACAGCATATCGAACGAGTATGCACAGATCTTGTCCAAGGAAAGCGCAGACCTTGTTGTTGGCCTGGTTGCATTCATCGTTGATGTATACCAGAAGAATCAAATATTTGATCTCAAATTTCAAAAGTCGTTGCGTAGATTTACTGTTCGTTTCTCACAGATCATGCGAAATTCTGCCTGCATACACTTAAAAATCTTTGATTTTTAGTGCCTTCCGTTTCACTCCAGGAATCGGTCATTTTCTAATTTTCATAGTGTGCTTGAGCGTAGCGAAACACACAAGTTTCTACCAGATCTTTCTTAAAGATCTGTTGTGGTTTTGCTACAAGGCAACGACTTTTTCTACAGAGCCCAAATTTTCCAAAGATTTATATACCCAACAGGCACATTTTTATCAATAATCTTGTAGGGAGACTGGTGGTGTATTTCGTGGGAGGAAAAAGTCTAGCTCGTACCTCAAAAACTCTAGAAAGGTACAGTAGCCATTTGCAAGAAAGAGCACAAAAAAAGCTGAGAGGTAAAGTAAGTCCTCAGAAGCCAGCTTTGCTTCATTATGTTTCTCCTTTTCTCTTTTTGGGTGTAGTCCTTGTTGTTACTATGATCATGCTCAAACCAGGATTTACTGGGCTTTCTATTCAAGACACCAGTCCAAATAAAGCCCAGGAATCCTTTCTTCAACTTGTTCATGACAAGACTATTACGATCCCGTCTGACCAGGATTTTGTTATTGATCTTGACACTTGGTTTCTTGCGGGAAAGGGAGTAAGCTATGGTATTACGCCTACAGAACATATCTCTTTTGAAATAAGACAAAATCTTTTGACGATAAAACCAGAAAAAGGATTTTATGGAAAAGAAACAGCAATTCTTCTTGCAGAAGAGAATGGGAAAACAACAAGGGAAACCATACAGTTCATCGTATCACCTGATTATTATCTTGAAAACACTCAAAACGACCAAGAAATCTCAGAAAAATCAAATAAAATCACAGGAGCAATGACTGCAATCACAGGAGCTGTTCCTTATTCATCTTGCGGAACTCCTATAACTGTTGCAGGTTCTTATGAACTCGGCGCAGACATTACAAGCTCTGGATCAGATTGTGTTGTCATCCAAACAAGTGATGTTACTTTTAATTGTCAAGGGAATGCTATTACTGGAATTGCAAGCGGCTCTGCAATACACATCACAGCAAACCCTGCAAATAATATTCACATCATAAATTGTCAATTCTTTAATTACAACATTGGAGTAGAAATGACAGGAGTAGATGGAACAGATATTGTCATTGAAGATAATATTTTTACAATTCTCAATACAGGTATTGTACTCTATGGTCTTTCTATTACAGATGTTATCGTACAAAACAATAGAATGAATACTATTGTAACAGGTATTCACTTAAATGCAAGCAATGTTCTCCTCTCGGATAATAATTTTATTGCAAGAGGTATTATCCCTCTAAGTTTTGGTGTATTAATCCAGGGAGGTTCAAATCTTCTTGTTGTATCTAACAATTTTACAGGATTTGACAAAGGAACATCAGTGAATAATGATGCAGCAACGAATGTTATTTTCTCACTTAACAATTTTACAGATAGTCAAACTCTTCATGCTGAACTTTGGAATCCTTCAGGGACAATTGATGTTCATTTTAACAGAACAGCAACAGGAGCACTTCCTGGATTTGAAGCGCAAGGAAACTTCTGGGAAGGACAACCTTATGTTACAGGAGATGACAGTAATGGTGATGGATTTGCAGATCCTGCAGGAGTTACAGCACGTGGAATCGCGCCACCACTCCCTCTTAGTTCTACAACACCTTTTACAGGAGTTGGCGTAGGAGCTGGAGTGCAAGATTTTGGTCCCATTGTTACTACAAGTGTACCTCCTCCTCCACCTCCACCACCGCCTGTTAGCGGTTCATGTTTCAATGTCACATCAATGGGAACAACACTGCTTACAAGTCCAGCACCTTCATGTGTTGACATTCAAGTTGATGATGTAACACTCAATTGTCAAGGACTTACTCTTCAAGGATCAGGAACAGGAAATGGAATTATAGTCAGTGTTTCACCTGCTGAGAGGATATTTATTATTAATTGTCACATTGATGATTTTGATTATGGACTTTTCTTTGATGAGGTTCATGAACTCTTTGTTGATAACAGTTCTTTCACAAATAATAATATTGGTATCAATTATAATAATCTCACAGAAAGTTTATTATCAGGTGCAGGCAGTACCATCAACCATTCTCTCTTTGCTAGAAATCGTATGGGTATTCGCGGTACTCTTAAAACAAGAAATACTATGATTGGTGAAAACAACTTTACCAATAACACTAATTATGGAGTTTATCTTACTAACGCATTCAATGTTACTCTGTTGAACAATACTTTTATTGACAATGGAAATGCAACTTTTTTTGATCCTTCCTTAAATTCTTTCATTCGAAAAAATAAGTTTATCCGAAACACAGGCACATCAATTTCTCTTGAAGATTCTTCGTCATTCATGATTGAAGATAACTATCTTGAAAGAAATGATGTGGGAGTTTTATTAATTGGAAATTCACTAAGTAATACTATTAGAAAAAATGAGTTTGTAGAAAATAATTTACAAGCCAGAAACCTTGTCGTAGGCATTACTTCAAGTGATTTTAGCATCTGGAATAACAACTATTGGAGTGACATCTTCACACAAGACTTAGATTTCCAAGTCTCGGGAAGCGGAGATTTTGCAGATGGTGGTACAGATTATCCTTACAATAGATCTAACGGAGGAGATGTAGAAGGAAATGTTCTTGATCTAGCTCCCAATATCAATCCTTGTTCAGATCTGGTAAGCAAAAAGATCAGTTATAATATCCATTTGCCTGATGATATTTCTTGTAATCAAGGAGTGCAGTTTACAGCAGATACTCTCTTCTTTGATTGTGATGATCAAGGAATGCAAGGCCCTCTTTTAGGAAGCGGAAGTGTCGCATTTACTGTATTTGGAAGAAATGATATCATCATCCGAGAATGTGATCTCCAAAGATGGGATCTAGGTGTTCTTTCCATTAATCAGCCTGCAACTGATCTCACTGTTGCGTATAACACCTTTGATACCATTGACACAGGTATTTTTGTTTCAGAACAAAGTGTTCCTTCAAGAATAACAGGCACGACTATTTTTGGAAATACCTTCTTGAATATACAAAGTGTTGGTGTCCATAGTTCTAGTGATGACATGACCATTACAGGAAATAGTGTTTCACCTAACAATGTTGCAGTACAGCCCATAGGAATAGAATTGTATGGGGGGACAAATTATCAGATTTCCTTGAATACTATCACCGGTTTTGATAGTGCCATACTTAATGCGATCCTTGCAGCTAGTGGAATTATCACAAAGAATAATTTTCTTTCAAGTCAAGTACTTCATGCAGATTATGCTTTAACAAGTGGAACACCTACGCTGCAATACTATTTTGATCCTACCACAGGAACTGTTGGTTTTAGAGAGCAAGGAAACTTCTGGAGTGCATCTCCTTATACTGGTGCAGATGATACTAATGGTGATCTTTTTGCAGACAGGGGAGGAATAACACCACTTCCTCTTGATCAAACAAGAATGTTCAGTGCACCCTTTAGTGGTGCTGCGGTTGCTTCTGGTGTCAGTGATGAAGGACCTATGGTTATGCAAAGACAACCTACAGAGTGTACTGATGGTATTGACAATGATAGTGACACTTTTATTGATATGCTGGATCCTGAGTGTCAGGCAGATCCTTTTGGAAGAGAAGATGGACAGCCTATTGTACAATGTGGTATGGTTCTTACGCAAGACTCGAGTTTAAACATGGATCTTTCTATAAGCGGTGATTGTCTTACGATTGGTGCAAATGATGTTACTTTAGATTGTAACGGGCATAGCATCACAGGAACAGGCACAGGGAGGGGTATTTCTTGGATTGCAAAGAATAATGTTGAAATTATCATGTGCATTATTAGCCAATTTGATACTGCAATTGAAGGTGTGGGAGGATCAAGTACTCATTTAAGGGGAAACGAGTTGTTTGATAATAATATTGCAGGATTTAGCCTTACAGAAAGTGCTCTTGTAACAGGAGATCATTTCCTTGAACAAAACACGATGAGGGATAACCCAACCAATATCCTTGTTGCATCACAAGGAAATAACAGACTACTAAGGAATGAGTTTACAGACATGACAAGCGAAGCTCTAGAACTTACAACTAGTAATTCCAGAATTTTTGGAAATATTTTCATTAATAACAATGGGCCTACTTCTCCAAGAATTGGAGGCCTTCTCCTTAAAACAGGTTCACAGAATAATCAAATTGCTTATAATCTCTTTGAGGGAAATCTTCCCCTGCACGCAATGCAGGAAACATCTACAGATCTCAATAGCTGGAGCATCTTAGCTCTGAACATTTTTGGGCAACAAGTGCAGCAAGGAAATAAGTGGGGTACTTCAACAGATTCTGATTCAGCGATCAGACTCGGTATTACTGACACAAATGGTGATGGATTTGGTGATACTAATGTTCCTTATAGTAGTACTAATCCTGCTCTTGGAGGAAGAGTAAGTGCTGGTATTAATGATTCAGGGCCTATTCTTAATGGTAGCTTAGCTCCAAATATTCCTCCTCAATTTAATGGTCCTATTCCTGATGTTTCCTTCCCAAAGAATACCGTTGATCAAAGTTTGAACTTGCGCAATTACTTTACAGATCCTGATACTATTCCTGTAACTCCTCTTGTCTTTGGTCCTGCAGGTTCAACTAATTTTCAGTTTAGTGTTAATCCTACAACAGGTGTGTTGTCTATTACTCCTGATAATAATTTTGTAGGGTGTAACAGTGTCATTTTTAATGCGCATGATGGTCTTGTGATGGTACAAAGTAATACTGTTCAAATCTGCACTACCGGAACCACAGGTGGTGGTGGCGGTGGAGACGGAGGCGGCGGTGGAGGTGGTGGTGGCGGTGGAGGTCCTCGTCAGTGCCGTGATGGTTTGGATAATGATCGCGATAGTTTCATAGATTATCCTCAAGATCCGGATTGTACTTCACGTTCTGATCCTTATGAGCAAGGAAATTTTTCTCTTGCTTGTGCAGAAGCATGGGTATGCCAGCCTTACAGTGCATGTGCTAATGGTCAACAAATAAGAGAATGTAGGGATGTTCAACAGTGTGGAACGATTACTAAAAGACCAGCTTTGACAAAGTCTTGTGAACCTGTACCTGGGATTATACCTCCTTCACCACAACCTCTGCCTCCTACAGTGCAAGAACCAAGACCATTGCCTCCCCGAGCTGAAGTGGTGTCCATATCCTGGATTTGTAGCACGTTCCTTCCTGTAGGTATTCTTATTGCGCTTATCATTGCCTTTGTTGTATGTTTCATAGTGCTTGCATTGCAATGGCACAAAAAAGAGAGAATATCAAAAGGTTTTGATGTGGTCATGTGGATTTTTGTTGTTATTCCTTTTGCGCTGCTTATTGCAGAATTGATAACGTGTTCCACTACAAGTCTTCTTAATTGGATCTTAATGTTAGCGATAGTCTTGTTTGCGCTTTACATCACCTATTATACTGCAAAACTTCCACCTAAAGAAGAAATAATCCCTGAAGAAACAGGAGAATCAGAAACATTAGAAGCATCCTTACCTCCTTTGGAAGGAGTACAGGAAGTTCAATCACAACAAGTTGCTCCTCTTTTTACGCCTGAGCCAGGGAGGGAAGTGTATATCACGAGAGAGCCTGAAGAAGGAAGAGAAGCGAAAATATTTTCGAGAAGAGAAAAACAACCAAGCCCTGAAGTATATCTTGTTCCTGAAACACAAGAAAGGCCTCTTCCTGAGCATAGAAAAGAATTGTTACGTATCAAAAAAGATTTGGAGAGTCTTAAAAGAGAAGGGAATACTGCACGACAAAAAGAAAAGTTAAGCATGGATAAGATTGATCATTTTCTGAAAGAGATGGACACTATTAAAACTAATCTGGAAGTTGTTGCCATGCCAAAAGCAAAACAAAAGAAAGTTTCTCAAAGAAAAAAGTAGGATTAGTAAGTAAATCACCTTTCTCAAATCATACCCTCCTAGGAAGGTCATTACCTTGTAGTAAGATCAGAAAATGATCCGATTCATGCAGGATCATTTTCGCAGTATCTGCGATCAACGGAGCAGCCTAGCTACGTAATGACCTTCCAAAAAATAGAATAAGGAGACGAAAATCTAAAAATGCAAGAAGGGAAACATAAAAAATTGGAAAAGAGTTCCTCAAACATTTTTTTTAAACAGAAAGATTTATAAAAGAAAAGCTAAAGCCTTGCCTTGAGTGAAGATGGGGGCATGAAAATGGCGGATGATGAAGACTATTATGAAGAAGAAGCAGATGGAGAAGAGTCGCCCGAGGATATGCTAGAGGAAGAAGAAATTACCGCAGAAGAAGAAGCATTCATGAAAGGCTATGAAGATGACGCCTCTGGAGAGAAAGAGAAAGTAAAATCAGAAGAAGAGGAAGAATCTTAATCATTATGAAGCTCAAAGAAGGTCAGCAAGCACCAGACTTTTCTCTCCCTGATCAAGAAGGGAAATTGCATATGCTTTCTGAACAGAAAGGAAACTGGGTCTTACTTTATTTTTATCCCAAAGATGATACGCCGGGCTGTACTAAAGAAGCATGTAGTATCAGAGACCATTTTCCAAAATTCAAAAAATTGAAAACGAAAGTCTTTGGTATTAGTACTGATGATGTTAAAAGTCATGATAAATTTGTAAAGAAATTTGATTTACCTTTTATCTTACTTGCTGACGATAAAAAAGAAGTTGTACAAAAATATAATGTTTGGGGTAAAAAACAATTTATGGGAAGGGAGTACTTGGGAACCTTACGAACTTCTTTTCTTATTGATCCCAAGGGAAAGATTGCTAAAATTTACGAAAAGGTAAATCCTGAAGTGCATGCAGAAGAAGTGCTTAAAGATTTGAAAGAGTTTAACTAATTTTACTTGCTTATTTCATGTCATAGAACATGCACATGAATTTTTTGTTGGCATTTTTTAATTCTTGTTTTCCAGAACTTGTCAGTTGGTATTTTTTTTCTTTGCCTTGAGAAGGTACTTCTTCTATCCAACCATTTTCACAGAGGGTCTTTAAAACAGGATAGATGGTGCCAGGACTGGGTTTTGTTCCTTTACGCTTTTCTAGTTCAGTTCTGATGTCATCGCCAGACATGGATTGCTTTCCAATTAAATGAAGCATGAGGAAACTCAAAAAGCCCTTCATGTCGCAGCATTTTTTCATATGCTGGTTTAGGGAAGAATGCTATATAAAACTTTGCTAATATCGGATATACGATAACATATATATCGGATTACCGATATATTTATATAGGAGCTCACCTTTTCATATCGTACAACCGATATTGGAGGTATCAACTATGGAAAACTGTTGCACAACAGACGGATGTAGTGTCAGACAATTTCTGACCAAAGAAGAAAAAATAGAAAAACTGCAAGAGTACAAAAAAGCCTTAGAAACAGAGGTAAAAGCAGTTCAAGAGAAAATTAATGACATAAAACGTTAATTTTCTTTTTTTTCTTTTTTTATATCAACGATCCCCCTAAAGAGGACTATCTTTTTAAAATATCATTTATTCTTTTTTATATGACCT
>JAGVYP010000007.1 GCA_018303205.1 Candidatus Woesearchaeota archaeon | reverse complement strand
GTATGTGGAAAGCTTAGAGGAGTGCTCTAAGCTCTGAGAAGGGGTTTTTGTTTTGTTGTTTCCATGTTGTGATGAGGCTCATCATGGTTTCGTTGGCTGTGGTTCCTTTTTCGTTTCGTAGTGTTCCTGTTATTTTTCTTAAGATTACTTCTTCTCTGAGGTTTCGTTCTGCTCGGTTGTTTGTGGGTTCGACTTCTGGGTGGAGGATGCAGGTGAACCAGTGTTCGAAGCCGTTTTCTATTTTTGTTCTTACGGTTTTGAGTTCTTTGTATGGCTTTGTTACGTCAAGCCATTGACGTAATTCTTTCTCACATTTTTCTTTGAGTTTTGTTCGTTGATAAAGCGGAAGTCCGCTTTCTCTTGCTTTACAAACTTTTGAAAATATTTTTTGGAACCATTTGAATAATGGTTTGATTTGATCGTATTTTTCTGCAAGTGCTTCGACTTCTCTTGTTGCATGTGCCCAGCAGCGCTGGAGCAAAACATTCTGATTATCGTTTTTGTAGGTTTTGTATGTTTCCCAACCGTCGCAGTTTATGACTCCCTTAAAGTTCTCTCCGAGAACTTCTTTTACAACTTTGCAATGTCTGCTTTTTCGTATCACGAAAATAGTCATGGTGAGTGTTGTGAAAATCCATATCCAGAATTGTTTTCCTTGAACTTTAACTCCTGTTTCATCTATGTACACGTTAAAGAACGTTCTGATTTGCATTTTTAATTGCTTATACAAATGTTGTACTGTTCGTACAACACGTTGCACGATGTTTAGTATCGTTGAGTGTGTTACTTGAAAAAGAAATGTTCGCTGAAGTGTGCTTACTACTTTTCTTGCTGGGAGTCGATCGTCATATTTCATCAATGCCGTATGTGCAAGAATGTTTTTACCAAAATTTCCCTCTTGTGGTAAATTTGTTTTTGCGGTTATGACGCCGCAGTTTTTACAATTGTAAAAACCTATGATATGTTTTGTTATTTTAACAGGTTGCGGTTCGGGAATTTCGTCAATTATTCTTTCTTCAAAATCAAATGGTTTGTCAAGAGTATCATTGCATTGTGGGCATTTTTTTAAAAAATGGTTCACTATTTCTTGAGCATCATGCACTTCTCTTGTTGCTCCTTTATGGCCGATCGGAGCACCAAGTTTCTTCGAAACTTGGTGAACTCGTTTTTTGAAAAGTTGTTTTGAAGATGGAGTATGTGGGTTATTAAAAAAAGCAAGTTGATGTTCAAGATCATTTACTTTCTTTTCTAGTGCTTTCTTCTCATCACGTAATCTCTCATTCTCCTTTTTCAACTCTTCAATTATCTTATCTTTATTCATTCTTCAATCAAAATAGCTCGTACTTTTTTTCCAGTCCATTTTTTTGGAACATAAATACGAGCGCTATTCCCTCCTTTTTCTGCGATTTTTTCTACTACCTCATATCCTTCCATTTGCATTTTGATTGCCTTACCCATTGTAGTTACAATGTAACTACTTCTCATATAACAATGTAACTACTTCTCATATATAATGATTTGTATACTACAGAATATATAATTTATCAGACGAGAACCAATTACTTATCGACTAAGCTTTCCACATACTCTTTTCTTTGTTTCTTCTTTTTCTTTTCTTCTCGTTTATTTTTATCTTCTTTCTTTTTCTAAAAAATCAAAACAAAAATTTAAAAAAGATAAAAAATTCAAAAAATAAGATAGGACTGAAACAGAATACAAAAGTAAAAAAGTATAGGACAATACAGACGATAAAAGTAATAGAAATGTTATAACAAAAAATATTTTAAAAATAAGATACAACAACTATTTTCCGTTCTTTTTATTTTTTCATAAAAAAAAACTCAAAACAACTTTTTTTTTAAAATTTCAAACAAGCCTACACAAGATAACTATGTTAGATAGACGATAAAAATAATATTTTCTATATACAAAATATAACAAAACCACTACCTTTATAAACAACCCCTTGATCCTTGCCTTATCAAGCCCGAGTTCAGAGATGAGCGTCTTAGGGTTTACCTAAGCTCTTTCTCTTCTCTCTTACCATGACAGAAACAGACCCCAACTTCAAATACATCGTTCGCATTGCTAATACAGATCTGAATGGAAACAAAGCACTGCTTCTCGCCTTACGAAAAATCAAAGGAGTTAACTTTATGTTTTCAAATTTTATCTGTAAAACAGCAAAGATCAGCATCCATAAAAAAACAGGCCTCCTTTCAGATGAAGAAGTTAAACGCTTGGATGAAATCGTGCTCCAACCCAAAAAATATCAGATGCCTTTTTGGCTCATGAATAGAAGAAAAGACCCAGAAACAGGGGAAGACAAACATTTGCTCACAGGAGACTTACAATTCTCACGCGAACAAGACATCAAAATTATGAAAAAAATAAAATCCTACAAAGGAATACGACATCATGCAGGATTAACCGTACGCGGGCAACGTACCAAATCCAACTTTAGAAAAAATAAAGGAAAAGTAAAAGGAGTTGCTCATGTTCAACAACCCAAAAAAACTGAAAAAGCTGCAGAAGATAAGAAAGGGAGGAAATAACTAAACCATGGGAGACCCACGACACATCGGAAAAAAATACACTCCACCCAGTCATCCTTGGATAAAATCCAAAATTGAAGAATTCAAAGTCCTCAAAAAAGACTTCGGATTAAAAAACCAAAAAGAAATACTCAAAATGGAATCCGTAGTAAAAAATTTCACTTCCCAAGCAAAAAAATTAGCAATTGCAACAAACCAACAAGCAGAACGTGAAAAACAACAACTCTTGCAACGCATGCAATCCCTTGGATTATTACAAGGAAACGCAACACTCGCTGATGTTCTCGGCGTTACTACCAAGGATATCATTAACCGACGTTTACAAACACTCTTAGTCAAAAAAGGATTAGCACGATCTGTACGCCAAGCAAGACAATTCATCGTCCATCGTCACATCTTCATTAAAGATAAAGCAGTTACCGTGCCTTCCTATCTTGTGCAAATAAGTGAAGAAGCACACATTACCTTTAATCCCAAATCAAGTTATGCAAATGAAATGCACCCTGAACGTGTGATATCCCAAAAAACACCAGAGAAAAAACAAGAAGAAGAAAAAAAGAGTGAAACCACAGAAGAAAAAAAAATACCTAAAGAGGAAGCTGCATAACCATGGTCAAAGACAAATATACTGCACGATGGGCCATCGCACATATTTTTGCTTCCTTCAACAACACCATTATTCATATTACTGATGTCACAGGAACAGAAACTCTAGCAAAAGGAAGCGGAGGCATGGTTGTCAAATCAGACAGAATGGAATCATCACCTACAGCAGCCATGATGGCTGCAAAAAAAGCAGGAGAAGCTGCTCGTGACAAAGGTATAACACACATACACATCAAAGTAAGAGCACCTGGAGGTCACAATGGACCTAACAACCCAGGACCAGGAGCTCAAGCTGCAATACGAGCTTTATCACGAATGGGATTTCGTATTGGCGTTATCGAAGATGTCACTCCCTTGCCTCACGGAGGCTGTCGTAAAAAAGGCGGTAAACGCGGAAGGAGAGTCTAAATGGAATGTACACTACTTGAAAAAGACAAAACAAGAGTAACACTTTTGATTAAAGATGCTAATCCTAGTTTTGTTAACGCATTACGCAGAGCAATCATGGAACGTATTCCTGTCATGGCCATGGAAGACATTGAAATAAGAAAAAATTCTTCCATCCTTTACGATGAGATCATTGCACATCGCCTGGGATTAATCCCTCTCAAAACAGACTTAAAAACATATAATTATCGTCACCAATGCAAATGTGATGGTGAAGGTTGTGCGCGATGCACCGTACAACTTTCTCTCAGTGCAAAAGGTCCTGGTATGATCTATGCAAAAGATTTCACTTCAAAAGATCCCAAAATTATACCTGTTTATGGAGAAATGCCCATCGTTAAACTTCACAAAGGCCAGGAAATAGAACTCGTTGCAACAGCAATCCTTGGAAATGGCCAAGAACATGCGAAATGGTCTGCAGGATTAGCCTGGCACGCCTATGAACCTAAAATAACAATCACTCAAAATGCAAAAAAACTTGAAGAGTACAAAAATCTTTACCCCCCTCAAATCTTTGATAAAGAAGGAAAAATTGACAAAAAAGCAATTACCGATCTTAACCTCATTGATGCTTGTGATGGTGTCTGTGATGACCTTATAAAAGTGGAATATAATAATAAAAATTTCCTATTCATCATAGAACCCTGGGGGCAACTTTCCCCTAAAGAGATGATGGTTGCTGCTCTTGATCATTTACAAGAACAGCTTGCTTCATTTCAACAAGCGTTACAAGAATCAAAATAATCTTGATCTCTAATACTATGAAACCAAACAAAAATGAAAAAACAGCAGAAATTGTCGGTATGAGTTTAGGAGATGGTAGTCTAACTATAAGAAATGATAAAAAAAATAAAGGACTACTTCGATTTCAAATGCGAGGTCACGTAGAAGAAAGAATATATTATGATCAATATGTAAAGTCTCTCTTTGATAAGCATATCGGTGTTGTGCAAATAACACATTACAAAGGCAAAAATGCTTCTTATGGAATTTGTTCAGAAAAAAATGAGGTTTGTCGAAATCTTCATTATTTAGGTATCCCTATAGGAGTAAAAAAAGAATTGCAAATACCCTCTTGGATAAAGCAGAATACACATCACCTCAGGGGCTTTATTAGAGGATTTTTTGATACTGATGGTAGTGTTTTCTGTGGTAAAGATTACAACTATCCTGAAAAAAAACATATCAAAATAAGGATGAGTGGTGTAAGCATATCTTTCCAATTTATTAAAGAAATCAGTCAATCATTATCTCATTTAGGTGTTCATAATCTTGTTATTAAACCTTACAAAAAAAATGATCCAAGGTTCGGAGATATCAATAAAATACAAATCGATGGTCCAAATGTAGTAAATTATTTTAAAATTATAGGATCGCATAATCCCAAACATATAACAAAATACCAAGTATGGACAAAATTTGGGTTTTGTCCTCCCCACACTACCCTAAAACAAAGAGATATGATTTTAGAAGGAAAAATAGACCCTACCTTTTATTACGAAAAAAATAATAAACAAAACGCAGGGGTGGCAGAGCCTGGTCAAATGCGCAAATCTACTGTTAAGAATAACATGGAGCGTTTGGTTGAGGAGACCTCGCAAAAGCCTTGTCCCTTAGTGGGTGCGCGTGTTCGAATCACGTCCCCTGCATCATAATACCATGAAAAGAACAACGAACCAACATTTGCAAACGTTAATTGCAGATCTCAGGAAACATTCCTATACGAATGAGGCTTCCTTATGGAAACGTCTTGCAGATGACTTAGCAAAGCCTAGCAGACAAAGGCGCATTGTGAACATCAATCATCTTAATAGAATAACCCACGAAAATGAGACTATTGTTGTTCCCGGAAAAGTCCTTGGAGCAGGTGTTCTCAATCATAGCATCACGGTAGCAGCATGGAATTTTTCATCAACTGCAAAAGAAGGCATAGAAAAAGCAAAAGGAAAATGCCTTTCTCTTCCAGAACTTATGAAACAAAACCCTAAAGCTCAGAAAGTGAGGATTATTGGCTAACATGACAGAACGCATTATTGACGCAAAAGAAGCCTTAGTTGGGCGATTGGCAACCGTTGTTGCAAAAGCAGCTTTACTAGGCGATACCATCAAAATTATTAATTGTGAACAAGCAGTTGTTTCAGGAACAAAACAACACATTTTACAAAGAGCAGTTCAATATTACCAAAGAGGTATTCATACTAAAGGGCCTTTTGTTAGTCGATTGCCAGATAGATATGTACGCAGAATTATCAGGGGAATGCTTCCTCATAAGCAACCTAAAGGCATTGCAGCATACAGAAGAATCATGTGCTATATGGGTATCCCAGAAGATTTAAAAACAAAAACTATTGAGAATATTTCTGAAGCGCATGTGAGCAAGCTTCGAGGTACAGGCTACCTTACTATTCAAGAAATTTGCACATCCTTAGGAGGAAAAAGATGAATAAAACTATTATTCAAACGTGGGGAAGACGCAAAAGCGCAATTGCGCGTGCTACACTCTTTCCAGGAAAGGGCACGGTTCGTATTAATAAAAGAGCACTCTCCACTTTCAACAATCACATGGTTCGTTTACGCATTGAAGAACCCTTCTTGCTATCAGGTGATACTGTAAAAACTCTTAATGTTGACGTTCATGTTTCTGGTGGTGGACCTTCTGCACAAGCAGATGCATCACGATTAGCAATCGCAAGAGCACTTGCACAACATGATAAAAGATTGCATAAAGTTTTCCTTGATTATGATAGGACACTTACCGTAGCTGACACGCGACGTAAGGAAACACACAAACCAAACAGACACGGAAAAGCTCGGGCGAAGCGTCAGAAGTCTTATAGATAATTAGTCTCTAAAGAATAGTAACAATATTATTTTCTTCTTTTCTTTTACATAACCACTGGACATTCGATAAGGGGGTATATAAACGTGTTTAGCGACGATAAAAAGAGGCATACGCAAAACGCTTCACAAAAAGTTTTCCCACTCAACATGGTCGAAGCATTGCTTCTAAAACTTTTTTGTGCGTTTCGCCCATCAGCCTCTTTTTCAAAATCTTTTTCAAAATTACTCAAAGTTTTCCTTGCTTGTAAAACTTTGAGGTGATACCATGTACAAAAGAGATGAAAAAATAAAATTAAGACAATTCGTTCCAGAAAGAGTTATGAACAATAAAGGTCTGGATAAAAGTTATGATCTTAGAATTATAGAAGACGATTATCTTTCCTTATCTTATGATGTACCAGCGCATAATCAAACAGGCTTAGTTGGCAAAAGAGAATTTAGTATTGTCTTTCCAGCGTCCATAAACAGAAATCGGGAAACATTTGAGGTTCTAGGTCTATTGCAAGCAGAAATGGGTAAAAAGCAAGACGGTAAAATAAATTTTTGTAATCATGAATATCAAATAATCAATAAAGTCGTGAAATGGTTTGAAGATCAACTTTCTTTTCCAAAAGAAAACTGGAACTGTTACATCAAAGTGAATATCAATGAACCAGAAGATGAAAATTATAGAAAAGACGTGGAAGACAAAGTCGTTCATTATTGGATAAATAAATCTGGTCTACCTTTAGAGCAATATTATCCTAAGAAAGTAAGTTATGTGAAACATAATAATCATAAAAAACTCAAGTTCTACGATTATGGGACACTAATTATAGAAAAAAGAGGAAATATCTTTAGCCAAGTCATAAAAAATCTTGTCAAACAAACAACCCAAAATATTTTGAACTACAGGGATCATGAAATACGAGATTTTATGAGGGGGATTATAGCAGGAGAATCTAATGTCGAATTTAATCAAATATCTGGTCATTATAGAATTTTTATAAGTGCTAAATATTTTGAAGAAAGACAAGTATACTATAATTGTCTCAAAAGACTTGAAATAGAATCTACTAATTATCCTAAATTTCATGGATTAGTAATTTCCAAAAAAGAAAACAATCTCGAACTCCTGAAGCAACAGTTAATGACTTTAAGTCATGAAAAATACAATAAATTCCTGAGTATGATGAATAGATATGAAGATTTTGTTACTTTGAAACTTTGGCGAGGTAATCTTCAAAAGCCTCATAATAAAATCCCTGATCATATTGTTGAACGAATTGAAGGATTGTATTATCAAAATCCTTCAGCTCCAGCTTGTGAGATTGTAGCGATCCTTGATTATCCAGTAAGTGATATCACGATCCAAAGGATTAGAAAAGCTATGCTTTTAGAAAATCTCTGAAAATGTAGTTTTTTGAGCTTTTAGTCATTTTGGTTTCCGCAAGCTTTTTAAATAGCCCCTTATTCCAGAATGGTATGATTCTCATTACAAAAAAAGGTATGGCTGCTCATTTAGCCATGGGGGCAAGGATCTTATGATTATACCAATCCGTTGTTTTTAGCTGCGGTAAACCCATAGCACACTTATGGGAAGAATTTAAAGAGAAAAGCATTAAGGGAGAAGATAAAAAAGATCTCCTAGACAAGCTTGGCTTGGAAAGATACTGCTGTAGACAAATGTTCATAGGCCATGTTGACCTCATTGATACTGCAGCACATTTTAAGAAATTTTAGATTTTTTATTCATTCTTATTTCACTTTTGATAAAAAATTTGGTATACGAAAACTATTTTTCTTTGTTTATTTTTATTATTTTTTTAAAAAGATTTAAAACAAATTTAAAAAGAGACACATGTTATACAGATTACAAAATGATCATCTTAAAATACTAAAAAACTATCTTCATACACACACTTTTTCTCCGTCTTTCAAGAATTCATGAAGAAGAGTAATACAAGATTCAATGTCTTTCATATGTGCAATGCTAATGGTAGAATGCAAGTTTCGAATAGCTACACCAACGGTAGTTGCGGGAATGCCGCCTTTTGCTAATCTGATTCTGGTAGCGTCTGTTGTTCCCCCTTCTTCTACCTTCATTTGAAAGGGAATATTTTTCTTTTTTGCAATAGCAATCAGATTATTGTTTAGGCAGGAACTTGCGATCATATCTGAATCCATTGCCGTAATGCAAGGTCCTTTTCCTAGTTCGTATGATTTAGGTACCATGGCATCTAGCGTGTTTGTAACATCAATGGCAATACCCCAATCAGGGTCAATAGTTCCTGCACTTGTTTGTGCCCCATATAATCCAATCTCTTCTTGGACGGTAAAGACATAATAAATATTTTTCTTCAGATTTTTTGTTTTTTTGGCGAGTTGAATGAGTACATAACATCCTATTCTGTCATCCAGTCCTTTTCCGGAGAGGTACTCTTTTGATCCTAAAAATTTTGCTGAGTGTTTTGCTACTGCAGAGGTTCCCACATGTATTCCTAATTTTTGGAGTTCCTTTGCATTTACTCCTGCGTCAATGTAGAGGTCATCAATATCAGGTATTTTTTCTGGTGGAAAGTCTTCATGAATTTCTTCTGTAGTCAATACCCCTTCGCAAATCACTTCACACTGATGACCTAGCAGGCTTACACTTTGTCCTATCAGAGTTACGGGTTCTAAGCCTCCAATCATGGCTACTTTCATTCTTCCATCATCACGAATGGCCTTTATCATTAATCCTATCTCATCCATGTGTGCGGCAAGCATGATCTTTTCTCCTTTTCCTTTTTGATGGCATATCAAGTTCCCAAATTTGTCTACATGGAGCTCATCAACATATTTTTTCATGACTTTCTGGATATACTCTCTTACTCTTTGCTCTTTTCCGCTAGGTCCAAAAATATTAATAAGGTCTTTGAGAACTTCAATGTCGTCTTCCATAGTCCTTTCCTGCTCTTTCTTGATTATAAACCTTTTGTTTTGAAAAGCCTTTTACCTTGCCACAATCTTTATAAAATGGGTCTGCTTTTTGAAACTTATGGATTTTAAGACCATAGAAAAAAAATGGCAGGAACAATGGGAAAAGGATCATGTTTTTCATGCTAGTGTAGATAAGAGAAAAAAATACTACATTGCCATAGTGTATCCTTATATGAATGGTCTTCTTCATTTAGGTCATCTTTTTACGTATACTTTCTCAGAAGTATTAGCAAGATATAAGAGAATGCAGAATTTCAATGTCTTAGTTAAATTCGGTTTTCATTGTACAGGGACTCCCATTGTTGCTGCTGCAAATCGTATCAAGGAAAAAGATACTCAACAAATTACTATTCTTAAACAAATGGGGATTGCAGAGAAGGAAATTCCTAAGTTTGCAGATCCTGAGTATTGGATAAGATATTTTCCTCAAGAGACTTTAAAAGATTTGAAAAAAATGGGTATTGCAATAGATGAGCGTTATACATTTATTACCACTTCGCTTAATAAGCCCTATGACGCAATGGTCAGATGGCAATTTAACAAATTAAAAGAAAGAGGATATGTTAAAAAAGGGAAGCATCCTGTTGTTTGGTGCCCCAAATGTAATGAACCAACAGGTGACCACGCAAGAAGCGAAGGAGAAGGAGAAACACCTCAAGAGTTTACACTTCTCAAATTTAAGATGAAAGATGGTTCTTTTATCGTAGCAGCTACCTTAAGGCCTGAAACTGTTTTTGGTCAGACAAACATGTGGGTAGATTCAAATGTTGAGTATGTTAAAACAAAAGTTGATAACGAAATCTGGATTGTAAGTAAAGAATGTATTCCTAAATTAAAAAGTCAGGGTAAAAAAGTTGAAGCTCTTGATAAAATTAAAGGAAAATCCTTGTTAGGACAATATTGTCTTGCTCCAGGAATAGAAAAAGAAATTATTATTCTTCCTTCTGATTTTTGTAATCCTGATAAGGGAACTGGTTTAGTAACAGGAGTTCCAAGTCACGCTCCTTTTGATTGGATTGGATTGACTGATTTGCAAAATAATCCTGAACTCACTAAAAAATATGGTTTGCATCATGAAGAAATAAGTAAAATAAAACCCATAAGTTTAATTTCTATAGAAGGATATGGTGAACATCCTGCTGGAGAAATTTGCAAGCAGAGAAACATAAGATCTCAAAAAGAACATGATAAATTAGAGCAAGCA
The DNA here is from genome assembly GCA_018303205.1 of Candidatus Woesearchaeota archaeon. Classification (GTDB taxonomy): domain Archaea; phylum Nanobdellota; class Nanobdellia; order Woesearchaeales; family JAGWAF01; genus JAGVYP01. The sequence continues at coordinate 11,211 of JAGVYP010000007.1, read as the reverse complement.
AAAAAAGATATTTACAAATTAGAGCATCATACAGGTATTATGAAGAACGTTGCAGGAAAATATGCTGGTATGAAAGTTGAAGAGGCAAAAACTAAAATAAAAAAAGATCTTATCGCTCAAAATAAAGCTGACGTATTTTATGAATTAACAGGTAACGTTGTTTGTCGTTGTGGAACAATCTGTATTGTTAATATCGTTTCTGATCAATGGTTTATTGAATATAATAATGAAGATTGGAAAAAACAAACACATACTGCAGTTGATCAGATGCAAATCTTGCCAGAGAAGGTAAGAAAACAATTTGATTTTGTAATAGAATGGCTTGATCATTGGGCGTGCACACGAGAGTTTGGTTTAGGAACAAAGTTACCTTGGGATGAGAAATGGCTCATTGAAAGTTTATCTGATTCTACTATCCAAATGGCGTATAATACCATTTCAAAATATTTAGAACATCCTGCTGAGTATGGGTTCTCTGTCGAAAAGCTGAATGATGAATTTTTTGATTATGTTTTTTTAGGAAAAGGGAACATAACTAATGTAGAAAAAACTACAAGAATAAATAAAAAAATGATAGAAACTATGAAAACTGATTTTGACTATTGGTATCCTTTTGATTTCAGAAACTCTGCCAAGGATTTGTTGCAAAATCACTTAGCATTTTGCGTTTTTAATCATGTAGCATTATTTCCGCAAAAGCATTGGCCTAAAGCTTTTATGATTAATGGAAGAATTATGGTCAATAATGAAAAGATGTCAAAGTCCAAAGGCAATTTCTTTACTATGAGAGAACTGTATGAAAAATATAGTGCTGATATTGTAAGATTAACCAGCGCAAATGCCGGAGAAGGCATGGATGATGCTAATTTTGATATGACCTTCTTGGAAACTGCTCAGAAAAAGCTTATTGATCTCCAAAATTTTTGTAAAGGTCACTACAATAAAGGAAGAAAGGAAAAACTAACTATTGATACTTGGTTTGAATCAAGTATTCATGAATGTATTAAAAATTGTACAGAAGCAATGGAAGAAGTAAAGCTAAAATCAGCTGTGAAAGCAGCATTTTTGGATATGCATAGGCATCTTGAATGGTATTCGCGAAGAACAAAAAATAATCCAAACAAAGATCTTATGAATTTTTTTCTGGAATCAGAAATTAAAATGCTCGCTCCTTTTACTCCCCATTTTTGTGAAGAACTCTGGGAGTCGATGGGAAAGAAACCCTATATTTCAAATGCATCATGGCCACCCTATGATGAAAAGAAGATTGACATGGCAGCAAATCAAAGTGAAGCATTAGTAATCTCTTTATTAGATGATATTCGTCAAGTTATTAAATTAGCGAATGTGGAATCACCCCAAAAAATAACGCTCATTGTTTCTTCAGATTGGAAATACGATTTATTTAAAAAAATAAATACCTTTTTATCAGAAGAAAAAGAGATGAAAGAAATCCTTAGCACAATTATGAAAGATGAAACATTCAAAAAGTATGGTCAAGATATTAATAAATTTCTTCCTAAAATGATTGCTGCAAGAAAAACTCCTAAAAATATTACTGATCAAAAAGCAGAATTTCAAGCGTTGCATGAAGCGCAGTCTTTCTTGGAAAAAGAATTTAATACTCAGATCATAGTTGTGAAAGCTCAAGACAGTAAAGAGCAAAAATCTTCCCAAGCAATGCCAGGAAAACCTAGTATTATCGTAGCTTAAGCTGCTCTTCTGATGTCGCCTTCTGTTAATGCAATTTTCAAATGATGCTGAGAAGGTATCTTATACTCTGGCCAAAGTTCGCTACCTTGCATTTCTCGTCTGATGTCTTGTGCTAGTGTTCTACACGAGACGCTATCAGAAAGAGGTATGGGTCTTCCTTTTGGAAAACTGAACTGTGCAGGATGACTACCCCCATGAGTTGCTATAATTCTAGCACCGAGTTGTCTTACAACAAGTTTAGGATTTTTTATAGGAACATGATCTGATGTTGTACGAATTCCAAGGCGTACATCAGGATTTGCTTTTAACCGTACAGAAAGAGTCTCATCTTCGAATCTTTTTATTTGCTCTTCATTGAATATTTCCCTGCCTTTAATAATAATTGCTTCTCTCTCTACCAATTCTATAAAATCACTAATATCTTTTTGTGTATTTAATGTTAATGCAAGTTCTTCGTATTCTTTTAATTTTATTTCTAACTGATTAAGTTCAGCAATCTCATTTTGAGTCATTCTATCAATTTTTGCATCGAAACGAAAATCAATCCAAGGTTTTCTTTTATGTTCTTCTGCAACAGCAAGAATGTCTTTTTTCGCTTCTTCAATTTTTCCTCTGATATTAGCAATAATTCTTTGAGTAACAGAAGGATCAGATATATGAGCTGTAAGATCCGGTAGTCTCTCTCTTATTTGATCAAGATCGTTTTTAAGTTCTTTTGCTTTGTCTCTTGTCCAAAAAGCCATAAAATAGGTATCTTTTTTGGTTTTTTAAGTCTTTCTAAGATTATTTATAGGTCTCATATACAAATAAGACATGAAATGGCAAAATACTGTTCCTAATTATTTTACCTTGCTTCGTTTAGTATGCATTCCTATACTTTGGTTTTTTGCTCTTTTTCACATGAAAATAAGCTTTGTAATTCTCTTTGCATTTGCAGGTCTTACTGATTTTTTCGATGGTTATTTTGCAAGAAAGCTAAAACAGGAAAGTGAATTTGGAGCTTGGTTTGATTCAGTTCCAGACAATATTATAGCAGCATGTCTTATCTTTTGGATCTGGTTGCTCTTACCAGAGATCATTCTAAACCATTTTGTTGTTATTAGTCTCCTCCTTCTTATTTTTATAATTAATTTTACCTTAGGATATGTTAAGTATAACATAGCAGTGAACTATCATCTCTATTCTAGTAAAGTGTGTTTTGTTGGCATCTTTATTTTCTTTGTTTACTCCTTATTATTCACTTATAACGTACTCTTATTTTATGTAATGTCTTTTCTCATATTCTTATCATTATGTGAGGAAATAGTGATGACTTTAACTCACGAAAAAATGGATCCGCACAAAAAATCTATTTTCTTCAAATGACGCTTTTCTGAGCATTAGATTTAAATAAGGGTTCTCCTCAAAAAGTCAAATGGTTGAGCATACCATACGAGAAGCGTTTGTTGTCGGTATTATTGCCCTTGTTCTTATTAGTTCAGTGGTCTTTCTTGATAATGAGAATACGTTCACAGGCGCTGTAGTGTCTTCTTTACAAGAAAACAAAGCGTTCACTTCCCCAATCATCAATTCACGAGTTGCACCCAAACAATATCCTATACATCTTAGGCCTGTCAGAATTCCAGCTTCTCCTATAAAATGGAGGGAAAGCTGTGAGGGGTGTCTTTGGGGGAATACCATGGTAGTTCATATTTCAGATTCTGCTTCTGTTCTTGGATATAAAGACAAGGTGGGTGGAATAGGGTATTTTAGGAAAAATGATCTTATTTTTGAGAAAAAACCTTCGTTTTTTGTAGAAGAGAATACTTGTGTGCCTTTGGGGTCTTCTTTATTTATTACGTCCTATAAGGGAAAATCCTCTCCTGGCAGTCTAAGGTGTGTTGAAAAAGGTGTTAAGGGTTGGCAATTTTATCCGTAATCTTACTCTAACGTAACAAATTCTGTCTTCATCTGCTTGAAGGAAACTAATGAGATTATTTTTATGATACCTTTTCGTGGAACAATGTTTTTTACAAAGTGATAATACGCATCTTGATCTTTTACTCTTACTTTCAATACTAATTCCCAGTCTCCTGTGCAGATATCAACACTTTCCACTTCATTAAACTGAGCTAACAATTTGCCTATACGTTCAGGATTGCCGTACTCATCGGGAGCAAGGCTTATCAAGCAATACGTGCAAAATCCTTCGTCTATTTTTTTGTAGTCAAAGACTGCTTTATATGCTAAAACTGCTTTTTCTTTCTCTAATTTCTTGATGTTATAGTGGAGTGTAGTAGACGGTTCTTGGAGTTTCTTAGCTATGCGAGCTATCTGTGGAGTGCAATATCCACTTTTCAGCAACCCGACCAGCTTTTGAGTTATGTCCTTCATATTTTCGTATAATATTCCATTATTTATAAAGATTATGCTTAATTTTCGAATAATATTCAATTATCTTTATAAAGAACCCATCAGCTAATCCTATCTATGGAAAATCAACAGGTACAGAAACTGACTATGCTCTTGAGCTCTTCATCATTAGATGGCTCTGCAGCATTAGCAGCAACAGCGGGTTTTTTTACTTTAGGAAATACTTTTTCGATTGCTTTTCCTATGATGGCAGGTCCTGGAGCGTTAATTCTTGCAAGTCTTATAGAAGGCAGTATAATAGAACGTATGCTCGTAGCTTTATTGGGAGGAATTATTGCAACAATTCTTGTTATGGTTGCAGCAGGTATTGGTCCGAATCTCTTAACTTTTCTTAATATTAATATTCTACAAATTGTTGGGGGCTTAGCAATTATGGTTATAGGTTTGATCGTTATGGGTGTTCCTATACCCAAACATTCGCCTTTGTTTATTATGATCTTAGGATTAATCATAAGTGTGTTATGGAGGTAAACAACATGAAACAAGAAAAACAGGAGGCAGTGCTGCAACAATGCGGTGATTGCCGGTATTGATTTTGAAACAGAGATGAAGCAACTTGCAAAAACGCATGGTGCTGTAGACAATGCATTTCTGAATCGTTTTGCGCAAGGTAACGTAAGCAAAGCAGAGTTCAAAAGAGCAGGTGTAGAGTTTGCGCATTTCTCAAGAGAATGGCCAGCTATTTTAGCAACCTTATTGGTAAACACTCCTGATGAAAATGAAGCTGCTGAACTCACAAAAATTTTAGTTTCAGAATTAGGAGATTTAAATCCGCAAAATAGGCATGAGCTTTTGATGAGGAAATTTTTGAGATCTATCGATGTTGATCCGAAAGAAGTAATGCGTCAAGAGCAATTACCCACAACAAAAGCGTTTAATGATGGTTTGAAGCGTTTGTTTGCTGATAAAGATCATTTTGTTGCTTTAGGTGCTGAGTTTGCTCTTGAAAACATGGCAATTCCTATGTGGGATAAAATCATTGCAGGTTTAAAGATAAAGAAAGCAGAGCATCCAAAGATGGATATTGTTTTCTTTACGTTTCATCGTGCTTTGGAAGAAGGTCATGAAGATGCAATGAGTAATGCCTTAGGAGCGCATGCACATAATCTGGTAATGCAAGCAAGTTTTAGAAGAGGAGCACATGAATTGCTCAATGTTCTAGAACAATTTTGGCTTGGCATGGATGATAAAAGAGTAGGTGAAATAAAATGACTACAGAAAATATTTGGTTACAGCCATGCACTGCACAACGTGCAGACATCAGACAAATTTTAAAACCTGATATTGTCGAAGATATCTTTAAGAGAGCAATTGATCCACGTGATCCTGATACTTCTCTTGATGAAAGAAGCTTATTACAATCTATGCGTCAGGTTCTAATAGGGCATGGGGAAAATCTTTCAAGATATGATTTAAGTGCTAGAGTCGATTACCTTGAATTTCCCACTCAGGTAAGGGCTATGATAGGTCTTGCTCCAGATATATCTCAAAAACAAGAAATTCCAGAGGGGGAGAATATATGGTACTAAATTTTTTTATTTTCTTATTCATAAAAAATTAAATTTATATACTCTCTTGATTTATAGTAGTTCATGGTTTCAGCATTTTTGAAGTTAGAAGGTAATACCGTTCGAAATAGAATTTGGAATTTTCTTATTATGCATTCTGAATTTGATTATTCCATGAAAGATATTGCAAATTATGCTGAAGTAAGTTATACTGCGTTTAAAGAAATTTGGAAAGATTTTGTAAAAAGAGACATTGTAAAATACAAAAGAAATGTAGGCAAAGCTAAACTGTATATCCTAAACAGGGAAAATCATCAAGTAGAAAAATTCATTGATTATTACTGGTCTGTTGTTCATCAAGAAGTTGAAAAGCACAGACAGCACGAAGAATTGCTTGTTCACTAAGCTATAAACTTCTCAATCTCCATCACAAGTAAATCCCAATATTTCTTCTTCGTAAATCGATGATCAGCTCCGGGAATGATAACTAACTTTTTTGGTTTGTTTGCAAAACGATAGAGCTCTTTAGGATCAGTTAAAGGAATCGCTTCGTCTTTCTCGCCATGAATAATAAGGAGCGGTCGTCTATATTTTTTTATGGATTTCTTTATGTCCAAAACAAAAAATTCGTCATAGAATGCTTTCTTTAATTTTTTATTTTTCAACCATTCTCTGCCGTGTTTATAAACAATATATCCTTTTGTCCAGAAGTCATGCACTTGTTCATCTGTAAAGTCATATCTCACAGAGTGTTTTAAATTGCTTTCAGCTCCCATTAAAACTAATTTTGAAATTCTTTTATCTTTATGTGCATAGAGTGAAACATCTATTGCTCCTGTTGAATGTCCAATTACAACTAATTTTTTGTATGTGTAATTTTTTTCTAAAAAATTGATAGCGTATTTGATATCTGCAACTTCTTTGCTCATGAGTTTGTCTTCAAATTTACCATCAGAACTTCGTGTACCGTTAAAATCAAAGACCATAATTAAATATCCTTTCTTTGAAAATGTTGTTCCCATCTTTTTTGCTGTTCCTCCTTCGCAATTTCCAGGAAAACCATGCAAGAAGAGTATTGCGGTATCATCTTTTTTGTTTGTTTTTTTCTTTTCAGATTTTGGAGTATAGACAAATCCTCGCAGTGTCAATCCATACCCATTTTTGAAAGAGATTGGTTTTTTCATAGTTTTCATTTTTTAGAAAATGTATTTTTTTTATGATTTTCTTTCTTTTCTTCTTTTGTAAAGTAAAACAAAAAGAGAATATACACTAAAAATACAAATAAAATAACACCCATACTCAGTAATGTTGTTTTGATATCATAGAGTTCTGTTGCATATCCTAAGATTGGACCAAAGATGGCAAACATGATGTTTTTTCCCATGCTTTTTACAGAAAGAATCGTTGCTCGATGCGATGAAGGTGTTTGTTGATGGATTGCATGATCACTAATAACTTCTTTTATTGCGTTCAGAAAAGATAAACATAACACAGTCACAAGGGCAACAAGGGGAGGAACAAAAAAGAGCAAAATAAATCCTAATGCCGTAATAAAGAGAATCCAAAGAAGGATAGCATCATCATGTTTAATCTTATTGCTTATTTTTTCAGTAAAATAATATCCTGCTGCTTGAAAGAGTAAGCCAAATCCTACAATAAGTCCTATAACAGTAACACTATATCCTTGTTCTTCAAAGTAAGGTGGTACAAAGAAGAAAAGTAGCCATACAAAAGCTGCAATTAGGGAAAAGTAAATAATATATTTTCGTATCTGTTGATTTTTTCCAGCATAGGAAAATCCTTCTCGCAAGTGTTTGAAAAAATGAGTATCTTCTGCTTTTTTGTAATGTTTTGGTTCTGTGAGCGATAAACAAAAAAGGAATCCTATAAAGAAAAAAAATGCTCCTATAAAAAACAAGCTTCGATATCCTAAAAGTTCTCCAAGATATCCGCCTGGCAATGAGGCAAGACCAAGTCCGAGCATCAAACAAGCAGCAATATTTCCCATAATTTTTTTAAATTGCTTTTCTCTTTTGAGTTCTTTTAAGGTATCATAAACAAATGCAGAGTCTGTTCCTGAATATAATGCCCAGCTCAGTGCTATGAAAGTCTCTGCAATAATAAAGAAAGGAAAGGTTGAGGAAATACCATATATAATGAATCCCATGCATATAAAAAGGTAGGATAATGCAAGGGTTTGTTTTCTTCCAAAAAGATCTGCTGCAACACCAGAGGGAACTTCCATGATAAAAATAATAACAGTAAACAAGGACTGTAAAAGAAACACTTGGGTCATGGTTAATTGATTCGCTAATAAAAAAAGTACAAAGACTGGAGAAACAAATTCTAGATTCCCGATAAAACTAGTAAGATACAATTTCCAGATATTACTTTCATATGCAGCTTTATCTTCTTTTTTCATTGCTTTTTTATCAAAACCTATCCTTTTAAACTTTTAGAAAAAGTGGACAAGCACGCCAAAAAATGACCAAGAAAAGATAAAGCAAGCTACCTTCCTGTTTCCTCAGATCCGCTACCCTGCAAACATCAATCAGTATGATTAACGCTGCTGCATTCCTGCCCTGACGTGGTTCTCATAAAGTTCGATCAAGCAGGACAGATCGTCGCCGTCCACAGGAAGACTTTCTCTATCTCTTCAAGACGCTTTTTCAGCTTCGACTCCCACTAAAGCACGTTTTGGGTGACAGGAGAGTGCTACCCTCCCAGTCTAGCCTGTCCAAGAAGCTTAAATCTCGTTCATTTAAAAAGGTTGTTGCAAAAAGATAGCATTTCTTCTTTTTTAATACCTCACTAAAAAAACCTTATTATAAAAAAAGGTAAATAACAAAATTTATGAACCCAAAGAAAGTGCAAGAGTAGTATGGTTACATTCACATCTTTCTTTCTCACTTTTATAGATATTCTTCTCCATCTTGATACCCATTTGCAATGGGTTATTCAAACCTATGATGTCTGGACGTATGCCTTACTCTTTCTGGTTATTTTTTGTGAAACAGGGCTTATCATTGCACCCTTCTTACCAGGCGATTCTCTTTTATTTGCAGCAGGCACTTTTGCAGCTCTAGGATCCCTAGATCTTGCTCTGCTTTTTTTTGTTCTCTTTACCGCAGCAGTGCTTGGAGACTTTGTCAATTACTCTACAGGAAGGTATATGGGTCCAAGAATTTTCAAGAAGGAAGACTCCTTCTTCTTTCACAAAGACTACTTACTGCATACAGAACAGTTCTATGAATCTCATGGTCCAAAAACCATTATCCTTGCACGTTTCATGCCTGTCATAAGGACTTTTGCGCCTTTTGTAGCTGGCATTGGAAAAATGAAAAGGACCTTGTTCGTGTTCTATAATGTTTTAGGCGCGCTTCTTTGGTGTGTCGTCTTCATCTTAGGAGGCTATTACTTCGGTCTTTTGCCTTTTGTTCAAGAACATTTTACCCTTGTTCTACTCCTTATTATCTTCCTTTCTTTTCTTCCTCTCTTTAAGGCATTATTTTCTGCTTGGCGGAGCAAGCGCAAAGAAAAAATAAAAAATAAAAATACTTGAGAAGAGTACTTTCCTTCTTCAATACAGAACTATTCTTCTAGTTTACTCTTCTCTTTGATATAATTGTAACATCTTTAATGTCTTCTCAAAATCATTTGCGTCTATAGTCCTTGCCATTTTCAGATGGCGCGTTCCATGGATATACGTAGGGTCATAATGATGCTTCCAGAGGAGTTCCCAAGCTTTGAAATAATTTTCTTGCTCAAATGCTTCAATAATCTGTTGATAAATCTCATTCGGAATCCTTCCTTTTAGGGACTGCATAAGCTGAATGTATTTTTGCTGGTGTTCTTTGTCTTGAGGAAAAACATGAAGATAACGTTCTACTCTTTTCTTTAAGTCCACGTCTAAAAACCAGATCTCTGCTTTCATCATCTGTTCCCAGAAATGTTTCGGAATTTCCACATTACCAATTTTTCTGCTTTCAAATTCAACAAAGATAAACGGTTTATCTTGTACTTTCAAGAGTTGCTTTCGTAATTCGATAAGAAATTGTTTTTGAGAATTCGGGTGTAGTCCAATAGCTCCGAAAAGAGAAGAACGATGCTGAGCACATCCTTCTAAGTCAATAGCATTATCCAACTTTTCAATGTATTTTGTTTTTCCAGCTCCTACAAGTCCATGAAGTAAAATGATCGGAGGAATTCTTAACACTTCCAAATCCTGAAGTACCTTATTACGATATGCCTTCATTCCTCCTACGAGTTTTATTGCATCATACCCATAATGTTTTAGAAAAGCAACAATAATTCCTGATCTCAATCCACCTCTGGCACAATAGACAAGAATTTTTTTATTCTTATACGGTTCAAAAGAAGAAAGAATTCTCGGAACATTTTGCTGTGCGTATTCCAATGCAGTCGTATATGCTTCAGCAATAGAAACTTGTTTGTAGAGGTATCCTACTTCATGATGCTGCATGTTTTCAAATAAAGGAACACTCACCGCTCCAGGAATATGATGATTTTGATACTCTCGAGGAGTTCTCGTATCCACAATAACAAAATCTTCTTTTTCAAACTCCTCCACACGTATCGTTTCCATATCTACATAATATTCTGTCTTTTCTTAAAGGTTATGCTCCCCTCTTTGATTTTTTATCTTTCTTTACAAGAAATTTCTCACGTGTATATTAAAACACTGCACGCGCGATTATCCCTATGATCAGAATTCCTATAAAATTGGATAAAAATGAGAAAAAAAGAAATGCTTTAGAACCTATTTTTGAAAGTCCGAGAAGAGATACTCCCACCTCATCAGGTAAAGGGGATGCAATGATAAAGATAGCAATAACGAGAGTGATCCATCTATGGGACTTTAATTTCAAAAAAAGATGTTTAAATTTTGTTCTCCTTGCATGTTGCGCATATACCGAAAGATGGTTTGAAAACTTATGTTTCATAAAAAGAAAGATACTGGTGTCTATAACAACTGCTCCGCATGCTCCAAAAAAAGCAGTTGTCCAAATAGAACTCTGTTGTGAAATCGTTCCCAAAGCTACTATTGCAGGCGCTGTGGTAAACATCGTTGTAAAAAACATTCCTGAAATAAAACTTTCTAAAAAGTGAATTCCCTGCGTAGAGGAAATGATCTTTTCAAGAATTCCTGTCTTTACAAGTCCTATAGCTAAAAAAATGCTTCCTAGAATAATAAGGATATCTAAGCACAACATCGTAGCATGCTTATTTACAGGAATCTTTTCCATGAACTGTTTTTATCTTTTCTTATATATAAATTCAACTTTCTTTAGGGCTCTGTAGAACTTTGCGGAGCGAAAGGATTATTAACCCACTTTACTTTCTGAGATTATGCCGTCACGAATACTCTTCTTGGGCACTGCAGGCCATCATACTTTGTATGGAAAACAGGCAAGAGCTTCTGGAGGTATTCTTCTCCAAATTCAAGGTACACAGTTACATCTTGATCCAGGACCAGGAGCCTTAGTTCAACTCGTGCATTACAACATTGATGTAAGGGAACACACTGCATTGCTCGTTACGCATGCGCACCTTAACC
>JAGVYP010000070.1 GCA_018303205.1 Candidatus Woesearchaeota archaeon | reverse complement strand
CAAGATATAAGCGGGATTACAACAGACAACGAATTAAATACCCTTAAAGCAGAATTGACAACCATCAATGAGGTAAGGACTGCCCTTGATAGCAATGCTGAAGTGATGATAACCATTAACTGAGAACATGCCAACAGTAACTTTGAACAGAAAAGTTGTCGAGAAACTTGTAGAAAAGAAACTACCCGAAGAAAAACTCAAAGACCGCATTAGCATGTTGGGAACAGACTTGGAAAAAGTAACTCCCGAAGAGATTATTGTAGAAATCTTCCCTAACAGACCCGATTTATTATCTGAACAAGGATTTGCAAGAGCGTTTTCTTCTTTTATGGGAATACAACCGGGATTAAAAAAATATGAAATAAAAAAGAGTGAGTATAAAGTTATTGTTGATACATCAGTAAAGATGAGACCGTATATGGTTGCGGCAATAGTGAAAAATGTAAAGTTTGACGATGAACGCATACGAGAAATTATGCAAGTACAAGAGAAATTATCAACTACCCATGGAAGAAATAGAAAGAAATCAGAATATGGATTTTATCCATTAGAAAAAGTTCACTTTCCGTTAACGTATATTGCAAAGGATCCGAAAAAAGTAAAATTTAAACCACTAGGTTTTGAGGAAGAAATGCTAGCGTTAAAAGTAGAAGAGGTACATCCCAAAGGCATAGCATACAAATGGCTGGCTGAAGACTGGAGAAAACAAGGTTATACTGATTACCCCTTTCTTATAGATAACAAGGGAAGTATCATGGCAATGTTTCCCTACACCAATTCAAACGACACAGGAAAGATCGATGAAACAACGAGAAATGTTTTTATTGAATGCACGGGAATAGATTTGAACAATGTAAAAATAGCCCTAAACATCCTCGTTACGATGCTTGCTGATATGGGAGGAGAAATTTATAGTATAGAAATGGAGTACCCTGACAAAACAATAACAACACCAGATCTTACTCCAACGAAAATGAAAGTAGATCTTGAGTATATCAATCGTCGTCTAGGCCTAACCCTTAAAGAACAAGAAGTAAAAAAATTACTTGAACAGATGGGATATGGATATGAAAAAGGCAATGCTCTTATTCCTGCATATCGTGGAGACATCCTCCATCAATGTGACCTAGGAGAAGATATTGCTATTGCCTATGGATATGAACATATTCCAGAGGAACTGCCTAAAATAGCAACTCTGGGGAAAGAATCTCCTTTTGAAAAACTAAAAGATAAAATAGCACAACTCCTGATAGGCATCCCCTTACATGAGGTAAGCACTTATCATGTAAGCAATAGAAATCAACAATGTGAAAAAATGAATTACAGACAAGAGGTTGTTGAACTCGCAAATGCATTAACAGAAGAGTACAACATCATGCGAGTATGGCTTATTCCTTCTTTGCTTGAAGTGCTAAAAAATAATAAGCATCATGAATACCCTCAAAACATCTTTATGATGGGAAGAGTATTCCATCTTCATCCCAAAACAGAAACAGGCACAGAAGAAAGAACGATGTTGTCTGTGATGAGATGCCATGAAGGAGTTGATTACACAGAAGTAAAACAAATTTTAGATTATATCATGCGTATGCTTACTCTTTCTTATGAAACCCAGGAAACAGAACATGCTTCTTTTATTCCTGGAAGAGTTGCAAGTGTTATGGTACAATGCAAGAATCTAGGATTTATAGGAGAACTGTCGCCTGAAGTTCTTAAAAATTTTGAATTAGACATGCCAGTTGCATGCTTTGAAATAGACCTCTCTTTGATGGCAGAACTTTTGAGAAAAGGATGACCTTGTTATCTACTTTTGTTTAAGTTATTTTATATTCTAAAAAAAATAGAAGAAGTAGTTTAGAGAAAAGAATATTGAAGAAAAGATAAGTATAAAAATTAAAAAAGAAGAATGAAGAAAAATAATCTAGTTTTTCTTTGTTTCAGCTTTTTTCTCTTTTTTAGGAGTTTCTTTTTTTGCAGGTTTTTTTTCTTCTACAATCGGTTTTTGTTTTGATTGCTGTGCTCTTGCTTTCTGTGGTTTTTCTTTTGCTTGTTTGGGTTTTGTCTCTTTCAATTCTATGCCTAGTTTTTTAAACGCTGCAACAACCTCAGTATGACCTGCTTTTGATTTCAGAGCAAGCGTTTCCTTGAGAGGTTCGAGATGGTGTATGTTACATTTTCTACGTCGTGTTTCCCCGTCAATAAGAACAAAGTTGTTGTCTAATTTTTCTATGATAACGCATTTTTTTCCTGCGTCCCTTCCTGCTAATTTTAAGCAAAGTCTTCCTACATCCATCATTTTAGTTACCTCCATGCTCGAAGATTGAGTAGATGTTGCCATCTCTACCAAGCATGTTTATGATCGTGCTTTTGCAATAAGTGATTTTCGCAAACAAGAGCTACAGAGCATTCCCCCATAAGGACGTTCTGGTCTTTTTGCGGTTTTTGTCATCGTGCGCATTTTAAATGGCCTTTCTCGGGGAACACCGGATAACACATTTTTGCAGACACTACAAAGTGCTGGTGAAGGTTTGCGCTTTTTGTAATGAAGAACTGCGTTTCCTCCGGGAGTAACTATGGGAATTCTTCGATAGGTTCTTGATTTGGTTCTGTTTGGATTAACCATGACTTCGAGAGGTTAAGAGCCATTTATAAAGCTTGTTGAAAAGAATTTTATTTTATATGGAAAATAATTTTTGGAAAAAACTAAAAAGAGAAAAAAAACAAGAAAGGCATGGAAAAAATAAAAGAAGTTACTTTTCCCAATGAGCAAGGACATCTTTTAGAAGGAATGCTTCATCTGGCAAAAGAAAAACAAAGAGCAGCAGTACTCCTTTGCCATGGCTTCCGAGCTGATAAAGAAAATGCGTTCCTTCCCTTTCTCGCAAAAGAACTTTCAGAGCATGGTTTTACTGTACTACGTTTTGATTTTAGCGGATCAGGAAAAAGCCAAGGAAAATTTGAAGAACTCACAGTAACCCAAGAAATAAAAGATCTTACAGCAGCTAAAAATTTTTTAGAAAAAAAAGTAGGAACGCAGGATATTATTCTTATAGGACACTCCTTAGGAGGAATGGTTGCGCTCCTCTACACCCATAAGCACCCTGAAATAAAAGCTGTAGTTGGTATTGCACCTCCCTATGATTATCGCAGAAAAAGAAAATCCTTACCAGACCTTGAAAAATGGAAAAAAGACGGGCATGCAATGCTGATAACCCGATTTTCAAAAAAACTCATGAAATTAAACTACCACTTTTATGAAGACGCCATACAACACAATACCTGGGAAGCATTACAAATAGACGTTCCGTTTCTTCTTATTCAAGGAACAGAAGATAATGCAGTGCCTCTTGAAGAATCCAAGGAACTCTTTTCCCATGCAAAAAAGCCAAAAAAAATGGTAACCCTAGAAGGAGCAAATCATCATTTTGATGGTCATGAACAAGAACTTCTCAAAGCAATCCTAGAATTTCTGCACGAATTACATTTTTAGATAGACTCGTTATGATTATTCTTCTTTTTTTATGGAAAGCTCAAACAAAAATATAAAAACGCTTGAAAACATAATAAAGAGGATAAAAAAACAAAAAAAGAAGACAAACATGCCTTAGAAGCCCAAAAGGTTTATATAACCCAGAAGATAAAGCAATCGATCTATCCGTATGATCAAAAAAACGCGAGGTGAAGCGATTATGAGTCCAGCAGGGTATAGAGAACAGTGGGAAGACATCCAATTAACAAGACAATTAATAAAAAGATTACGAGATGCAGCTGTCCAAGAAAAAAATTTAAGACAACATCCAACCATACAAACCTTATTTAATCTTCTTGCTGATTTTGAAGCAGCTGAAGAAGGATACGCTCAACTCATTACTCGATTAAGCCATCTTTTTGGTGAAGAAGAAGAAGCACTTGATGCAATCTTAGAAGAGCCAAAGTTCAAAGCTGCCTTAAAAGCAAACCCCAAAGCTCACGCCGCATTTGAAAGATTAGTAAAAAAGATGAGAGCAGAAGCAGCAGCTGAAGGAGAAGCTGCACAACAACAAGTAAGTAGAACTTCTCGATTAGAGAGAGCAGGAAGATAATTTTTTATTTTTTTCTAGAAAGAATACAGCGAAAGAAACACTTTATAAATTTCCGACGCAAAGTTTATAAATTACAGAACAGAACAGCTTCTTGCGGTGAAAAGAGATGAATGACTTAGTCATCAAAGGAAGAACAGTTGAACATCTTGTTACCCTACTTGTGATTATCGCCATTGTGACCATTGTAAACTTGTTTATATTCAAATCAACAGGATGGCTTTGCGAAACTCCACAACAAGAACAACAAACTAGTGTTGTCCAACAAGTAAAGGCAGACTATAAAGAAGAAACTGAGGAAGAAGAAGTTCCTATTCTTTTTGAACCTGAAATAGAAGAAACTATTGTTATCGAAGAAGAACCCATACAAAGCACTCTGGTATTACCTCAAGAACCAAAGCAACAGGAAGAAATACAAGAGATTACCCAAGAAGAAGAACCTGAAGAAGAACAAACCGGAAGCACACTTCCTGACGGAAGCTTCACCGTAACTATGGATGATATTGATTACGAAAGAAAAAATCCTGATCTTCCAGAATCCGATTTTGTCATGATGACAAAAGTAACACTCACCTTCGACAATAACAATCTTGAATTTGTACCGTTTGTAACGTTTTATCTCTATGATGAACAACATCAAGAAAATAAAAACCAGTATGGAGAATCAGTTTATCTTTCCCTCATTAAAAAAGGAGAGAAAAGAACAGAAGAAGTAGTTTTAAAATCTCTTTCGCTTGAAAATCTCAACGTAGAAAAAACACTTGTCGTACGCATCAGCAACGCAGCAGACGATAACTTAATCAAGAGAGAAGAACAAAGTTTTACACCATGACAGAAGAACTTCTTAGATGGGCTAAGACCTATCTTGAACAAAAAGACATTCATAAAAAAGAAATTAGCTCTCTAACAAAAGAAGACCCCTGGGACATTATTCTCAACCTAAAAAATGGCACAAGAAAACTCTGCAAAATCGAAAAACAATTTGACCCTGAAAAACTCCTCCCTTTATTGGGAATAGAACCTGTGTTTGTTTTTCTTCCCAATACCAGAAAAAATTTTCAAATGCTCGTTCAGCACTGGCAAGCACTCAAAACCTTTCCCAAACTCTGCATTTTTTTTGTTAACCCTCATTCTGCTACAGAAACCAAATGGATTATTTACCCTTACACCCATGATCGCATTACAGAGAAAGAATC
>JAGVYP010000056.1 GCA_018303205.1 Candidatus Woesearchaeota archaeon | reverse complement strand
CTATAAGGCTGGGGCAGCTGAACAAAAAAGTAGTTTTAGTTGAGGAGGACAGCAAGCTTGGCGGTATTTGCCTTAATCATGGCTGCATACCCTCAAAGGCAATGATTTATGCGGCTGAGCTGTTTGACAAAATCAAAAGATCTTCTGTTGTTGGCATTAAAGTGGATAATGCCTCAATTGATTTTAATAAATTGCAGGAATGGAAGAACAGCGTTGTCTCAAAGCTAAACAAGGGCATAGAGTTTTTATGCAAGGGAAACAAGGTAACTGTTGCCAAAGGAAAGGCATTTTTTGAAAACTCAACTAAGATAAGGATAACTGAAAACAATAATGTTTCTTATATTGAATTTGACAAGTCAATAATTGCAACCGGATCAAAGCCAATTGAAATTCCGGCGTTCAAGTTTGGCGGCAATAAAATACTAAGCTCTACAGAAGCGCTAAAACTGGATGCTATCCCAGATAAGCTGGTTGTCATAGGCGGGGGATATATAGGGCTAGAGCTTGGAAGCGTTTACGCAAAGCTTGGAAGCAAAGTTTCTGTTATTGAGATGACAGAGCAGATTTTACCAGGATTCAACAAAAGCATTGTTGATGTTTTGCAGAAAAATCTGCAGAAAATTGGAATGGAGATATACCTTAACGCAAAGGCGGAAAAGATTGAAAACAACAAGGTTATTGCAAACTCAAAGAAAAAAGGAAGAATAGAACTTGATGCAGACAAGGTTATTGTCGCTGTCGGAAGATACCCAAACACAAAAAATTTAGGGCTGGAAAACACAAAAGTAAAGCTCGATGAAAAAGGATTTGTCAAAGTTGATAACAGTTTAAAGACAGATGATAATGGAATATATGCAATCGGGGATATTTCTACAGGGCCTATGCTTGCCCACAAGGCATCGTCGCAAGGTAAAGCTGTTGCAGAAATAATTGCAGGTGAAAAAACTGCTTATGAAAATCTTGCTGTTCCGGCTGTTATTTTTACTGACCCAGAGATTGCCACTGTTGGATTAACTGAAAAAGAGGCAAAGGAAAAAGGCATTGGAGTCAAAATCGGGAAATTTCCATTCAGCGCTTCTGGAAGGGCAACGACAATGAATGAGACAGAAGGATTTGTAAGGATAATTGCAGACAATAAGACAGGAAAAATTCTTGGAGTTGAAATAGCCGGGAATGACGCTTCTGACCTTATAAGCGAGGCTTCACTTGCAATAAAAACCGGGGCAACATTGGAAGACATGGCTTCAGCAATCCATCCTCATCCGACATTAAGCGAAGGGCTTATGGAAGCGGCAGAAGCAACAATGGGAAAAGCTATACATATATTGAATCCGAAATAAAAAAATAGAAATGAGCACTAAAATTATATTTAAAAAAGAGAAAAATATTGGCAGGATAATTCTTAACAATCCTGAAAAACTCAATGCATTTAACTTTAGCATGATAAAAGAGCTTTACCAAATTCTTGAAAAGATACAAAAAAGCCAGCTTAAGGCAGTTGTTGTAACCGGGGCAGGAAAGGCTTTTTGCGCTGGCGGCGATATCTCATGGGAAAGTGATATCGGAAGAATGAGAGCAAGCGAAGCAAAAGAACAAATAAAATACGTGCAGAAAGTATTTTCAAAGATAGAGCAGCTTCCCCAGGCAGTGATAGCGCTCATTAATGGCGCAGCAGTCGGAGGGGGAAATGAGCTGGCTATGGCATGCGACATAAGAGTCGCTTTGCCTGAAGCGAAATTTATTCACCCAGAAAATAGCCTTGGGACTATTGCACCTCTTGGAGGAACAAAAAGGCTGCCAAGGCTTGTAGGGCTTGGAAGAGCAAAATATATGCTCTTTACAGGAGAAGCAATTGACAGCAAAAAGGCGCTTGAATGGGGGCTTGTTGATTTTTTAGTGCCAAATGAAAAAATCAGCGATTTTATGGAGTCCATGCTCTCAAGGATTGAAAGAAACCCGATTAAAGCTATTGGGATGACAAAAAAATCTGTGAACAGCCATTATTTTAAGGACTTAACTGATAAATTTGAGGCAGACTCTTATGTAATGCTGTCAAGAAGCCAGGAAAATAAACAAATTCTTGAAAATTTTCTAAGGAAGAAATCCTAATTAAGATTTTTTAATATATGCACTGATACAAATGTTCCAACTCCACCTATATTCTGCGCAAGGCCGTATTTTGGTGTTTTAATCTGTCGTTTTCCGGCTTGTTTTTTCATCTGCTTTACAATCTCATATATCTGGGACAATCCCGTGGGGCTTATGGGATGTCCTTTTGCCTTTAAACCCCCTGAAGTGTTTACAGGGAGCTTTCCATTGATTTTTGTTGTGCCTTCCCTTATCAGATTTTTTCCTTGCCCTTTCTTTGCAAAGCCAAGGTCTTCATACGAGATAAGCTCTAATGGAGTGAAGGCGTCATGCAGCTCGACAATATCAATTTTATCTGCGCCTATTCCCGCTTCATTATAAGCATGGCTTGCAGCTACTACAGACGCATTTATTGTAGTCATATCATCCCTTTCAATTGCAGACAGGCTGCTTGTGCTCATACCAGCCCCAACAATCTCTATATCAGTTTTATCCTTGCTTATTATGGCGCATGCAGCTCCATTTGTTGAGATGCTGCAGTCAAAAAGCCTTAAAGGCGAAGCTACAATCGGGGAATTGCTTATCATATCCAAAGTGACTTTCTTCCCGTAAAACCTGGCCTTTGGATTGTCAAATGCATTTTCATGGTTCTTTAATGCCACCAATGCTAAATCATCTGAAGTAGCTCCATATTTCATCATGTACTGCTGCGCTACAAGGGCATTTTGCGCGGGAAAAATCATGCCTTCTGCCTGCTCGTAAATCCTTTCACCGCCCATTAGGATTTCATCGGTAAGGATTTCAGATGTGCATGACATTACATTATCATACCCAAGCACAAGAACATTTTTGCAGTCAGTAGACCTTAAATAGTTTATTGAGTTCCATAAAGCAACTCCGCCTCCTGCGCACCCTGCGGGAATGTTTAATATAGGGACTTTCTTCTGAAAAATGCTGCTTAGTAAAGGGCCTTGGTGCTTTTGCCTGTCCTCACCGCGGCTGGAATCAGAATTAGAAGCGAATATGGCATCAATATCATCAAATTGTATATCTGCAGATTCCAGCGCCTCGTTCACACATTCATATATCCGTTCAAATGACGGCCTCTTATCTACATCAAATTTTGTCATACCCACGCCTTTAATGTAGATGCTCATTTTTCTAGCTGAACCTTTTTTTGATTTTTACGCCAAAAACTGCCAACTTTGATGTTAATTTATCTGCAACATTAAGCCCCTCTTTTTTTGGGTCTTCCAGTATTTTTTTTAATATTGACATCTTTTCAATATCTTCTGAGTCTTCTGATATTTCTGCAACATACTTTGCACCAATTTCCTTAAGCCTGCTTATGGCATCGCTTCCATAGGCTACAATCCGTTTTTTTCCGGCTACCTGCTCTTGTTTGATATGCTTTCCTATCGCTAAATAAACCTCGTAGCCTGGAACTCCAATCAAGCTTGATGACATTGCCAGTGCAGTGTTGAATATGTATGGATTTGACTGTCCGTCAATAAGCTTAATCCTTGAATGAGGCGTAGCATCTTTATCTGCAGGCTTAAGATGAAGCTTTGCAGCATCAAGCTCGTCTCCTGCAATCTCTATCTCTTTGATGTCCGATATCCCTGCGCCTATGCTTTGGGCTTCTTCAAGATACAATGGCTTTTGAAACATCCCTGTTTCTGCAAAAACTGCGTCCAGAGCGGCAGGGTCATTGCTCACGTAAAGAATATTCAGGAAAGCAGGCTCCCCCATTGAAGTCGGGCCGTTGCCATGCATCCCCGAAGTTGCATCCCCTATAGTCACAAATTTTGGAAGCACTTTAATCAGCATTGGAAGGGTCTTTTCTATGCCTTTATCAAACATCGACTTCTGGGTTTTTGGGCTTGTGACCCTTACCATATTTTCTACTGCTCCTGATATGCCTATCTGGGAGTTTGTTTTCATTGCAGGAATGTTAATGATTTTTCTCTCAAAAACTTCTTTAGCAATCTCAAGCTTGATGCCATCATAATATTTTTCAATGTATTCTGCCTTGCTCAAATCAGCTACATTTACCTTGTGCTTTAGGCATACATCCAAAATCTCTGATTTTTTTGCAGCAGACCCGACATCATTACCCAATAAGGACTGCTCTCCTACAACTATGTCTGAAATTCCTGACTCCTTAAGGAACTTAATTACCTCGTCCAGAAGCCGGGGGTTTGTGTTTACAGCCTGATAGGTGTAAGCAGGCTCTATAATGCTTGGCTTGATTAATACCTTATCTCCTTTTTTAATATCAAAAGAATTCAATAACGATATGCTTTGTTTTAATGCCTCTCCCAAATCATACTTTATCTTTGTGATAACCACCGCAGAATCTTTCTTTGCCTTTTCTACAATATATTTGTCTCCAATTTTATAATCTTTAAAAGTTTTTTTAGGCATGCGGTTTCCGTATTCATCTTCCAGAAGGATTACATTGTATGGGATTATCGGATGCAAAGGCGAGCTTATGTTTACCTTGGTTATACCTATCACTTTTGCTTTACTGCTTATCTGCTTTTTTATTGGACCCTTACAATAGATGCATTTCTCAATAGGATACATCCATGCCTTTTTGTCTTTTTCACAAACCCATCGTATTATCATTTTAACCTCCAAGATTCCTAAGAATATGTATTGTAACTGTGCTTCCAGCGCCTCCGACATTATGGGCAAGGCCAATACCCGTTCTGTCCAGCTGCCTTTTCCCGGCCAGTTTTCTCATCTGCTTTACAATCTCATAAACCTGGGAAACACCTGTAGCGCTTACTGGATGGCCTTTTGCCTTTAAACCCCCAGAAGTGTTTACAGGAAGCTTTCCATTCATTTTTGTTGTGCCTTCCCTTATCAGATTTTTTCCTTGCCCTTTCTTTGCAAAGCCAAGGTCTTCATAACTCATCAGCTCCACGGGAGTAAAAGCGTCATGCAGCTCGGCAAAGTCTACCTTACCATGATTAATGAAAGCTTCGCTATAAGCTGCCTTTGCAGCAAGTTTCGTAGCATCCCATGACGCCATATCCTCGCTCTCAAATGTTGGAAGCCTGCTTGCATACAATGAAGAGCCTATTATTTCTATATCTGTTTTATCTTTGCTTATTATTGCGCATGCTGCTCCATCCACAGATATGCTACAGTCAAAAAGCCTTAAAGGCGAAGCTACAATCGGGGAATTGCTTATCATATCCAAAGTGACTTTCTTCCCGTAAAACCTGGCCTTTGGATT
>JAGVYP010000050.1 GCA_018303205.1 Candidatus Woesearchaeota archaeon | reverse complement strand
CATAGCCCCGTCGTCTAGTGGACACACAGCGCCACAGTAGGATACGGCCCTTTGGAGGCTGTGACCTCGGTTCGAATCCGAGCGGGGCTATACATACAAAAGTGTAAATCAGGGGGTGCAGAGCCCTCTGGTTTATTTTTTCATTAATTCCTTTAACCAATGGCAGATATCACCTGTAGAAGATGTAAAGAAGTAATAGGAAAGGGGGGAAGTGTCCCTATATGTCCTAGATGTGGTGCTGATTCTCGCTTAACTGGAATACAAGGTGCAGACTCCCACCCAATTGCACTACCACAAAAGAAAGCTCGAATAGAATTTAATCTTGAAGGTATTTATGAGCATCAGTTAGAAGACGTGTTAAAAGAAGTAGATTCTATGGAAAATCTTACTTTAAGAAGGAGAGCACATTTAAGTTCGATTGAGGTTAAATCTATACTTGCTTGGTTTGCTATCGAAGTAACGAAGACTTTTGTAATTAATGGTGGAGTAAAAATACTTTCTGCCACCATAAAGAATTTCTTAGATATTGAAAGATCGCACGACTCATCTCCTATAGAGATGAAAATAGAATATTATGACTTTAGGGGTAATAAAGGAAATATAAATATACATCAAGGAGAAAGCCAAGAAGTAATCGAACAGAAGATAGGGCACATGGTTTCTGATAAATAAAAATACCGCAATGTTTTTATTCTGGTGAGAATTTTTATTCTATATGAATCTACCCGAAGGAAAACGTATCACTGTACGCCTTAACGAAAGAGAACAAGCCGAGCTAGATCTCCTCAAGAAAACATTTCATGTTGAGGAGGACGGAAAAGCCATTAAATTAGCGGTAGAATGGGTGAATCATTACCTCAAAAATGTCACCAATACCTTTTTTCCACCTAGTTTTGATGTGATCCTTATGAAGAAAAAGAGAACAGAGAAGCTAGACAGAAAGGTCTGGGAGTAGTAAAATAGCTCATTTTGTCACAGAAAAGCCCTAAAAGGTATGACAAAACTCGTCCGAGTGAAAGAAAAAATAAATTAAGCTTGGTTAATTGAAATGAAGGCAAAAAGTTTATATTTAGGCTTACATTTGGTGAAAGAATGGCAGCTTGGGGAATGTCTAATTTTGAAGTCACGAAATGGTATCATTTTACTGCTGTACTTTCTTCCATTTTAATCATAGCCATCATTTTCCTTGAGTTAACTGTTTTCCGTAAGTGGATTTTCGGCATAGCTATTCTGTTGGGGGCATTTTCCCTTTTAACCTGGTGGCAGAAAGACCGTGCAAAGAAAAATCTTTATCCCACAGGTGCCATTGGAGGAGTGAGTGAAGGGAAAACTATTTCCAAGCCAGAATCTAGGAAAAAGTAAAACTGGTTTTTGAACTTAGGGATTTGATGTTCATTAATTATCACTTGTATTTTTGCATGAGAATCATCGTAAAAGAGCAGTTCACTAATTGGTAGATTTCTGGACAAACAATATGAAAGTTATATAAAAAAAGTCACAGTTGTTGAATCAAGAGGTCATCAATACTTATAATATTTCCACATTCACATTTTCTAAGTTTCTTACTATCAATATGTTTTGTTCTAAAGTTAACTTTTCTTCCACAATTGCATTTATATCTTTTTCTTGGCTTAGACATTTAATCTTACTCACATTGAAGAAGATTGACATTTCTTCATTTTTTATCTTTTTCTTTTAGCCAGTTTTTAGGCTTATGTATTCTTCCCTTGTGAACACCCAAGCCATGAGCGTTCTTGAATTTCTTTAAGCAGAGGGGACAAACATTATTTTTCTGATGGTATCTTACGATATCTTTTGTAAACTGCATGAGCCAAACAATAGAAGCAGCAATTAGGGAAATGCCAAGTCCATTTAAGAAGTTAATCCAGGACTTATTCTCAGTTTCTAATTTAAATCTGTGCTGATTATTTTTATCTCCTTCGACAAGAGATAATTTGACACTTTTCTTTGAACTCAGCCGGTGTTCATTTACATTTAAATTAAAATCTTTGTTGAAACAACTAGTGGGGCATTGATTATTTCCAAGTATAAAATTAAATGAATATTGGTCTGAATATACAGGAAAATATTGATGGAAAATTGTAAAAACACCATTGGGCTGTATCTCTGAAGAAAATTCAATTACAATAAATTTATCACTTAAATTATGTTTTTTCTCATTTTGAATTACAAGCGTAGTGTACTTTGGTTCATTTACAGGATTGTTTTGATGAATTTTTTCTAATATAATCTCTCCCAGTTCTTTTTCAGGTTTATTACCGCCGCTAAAAACTTTTACCTTGGTAGACTTATTGTCTAGGAAAGAAAATAAATCTATGTAAATAACTTCTATATTCTGATTATTGTTTACTTTGAACTGTAAACTGCCGTGTTGCTTCTGGAAATCATATGTTAAGAGGAAATAATTCAATGCTCTGGGTTGCCCTTCGAACATACCAAATCGAATAGAAAAATCGTAAGGTAAAGAATCTGAAGAGATTTTTTCTCTATGTCCTGCATATAAGACTAGACCTACCCCTAGAAGAGCCAGAAAAGTTATTAACATAATTTCTAATGTCTTGCTCATCGCTGATACTTCGGTTTACTGATATATAAATACTCTGCTAAAGTTTCTTTATTTATTCCTCACAAATCTCCAAATCATCAAAGTGACTTTCACTTGCATGACTTCCAAAACCGACATTTCCCGAAGAATACAGCGAATTTTCCAAAGTAAATATCTCTACCCCATTAAAATATCCAGTGATACTGCTCCCTATTGCTCTTACTCGCAGATTATGCCATGTGTCGAATGCTCCGTCTACTCTTGTGTAGAATAATCTTGCGTTGTAAGCATCCTCTAAAGTCAATTCAAAACTACTTCCATCTCCTTCTTCGATTTCTAAAATATATCCCCTATCAATATCATAATCATAACCTACTGTACTCTCTCTGGTGTACCTGAATAACATACCAGTATGAGCGTCTCCACCGAAACCACTTGGCACACGAACTTTCACAGTAGCATCAAAATCGCTATAAGTTGCGTTATTGAGGTATGCCATGCGATAGCCACCGCCTAATTCTATTTGTTTCAGGTATCCTTCTACATCACGAGACCACACACCATTTTGAGCTACCAAATTTTCCAAATCTGAATCTTCATTGAAATCATTAGAATAACATCCACTAAAAGAATCTGGCGTTACTAACACGTCAGGAAGCAATCCAGCATCAATTGCTGTACCAGAATCAGTAATTTTCTTTCCTAAATCGCATTCCTTGCTGGTGCCGTCTGGCGACATTAGGGCATCATGGTTAACTGCTGAATCATTAACTCCTAAATCCATTCTCAAACTTAAATCTTTAGAATTTCCATCATTTCCTCCATCAAGATTTCTCTCATTAGTACTCATATCTTTAGCTCTCAGCGAATCTAAATCAAAGCGGCATCCTCCGAGGGCGAGCAATGCCGTTAATCCTAATGATTGTGTAAATTTTCTGATGTAGTTCATGGTTAGAACTGAACTCCGACGCCTGCTGGCGTCACGTGTATAGTATTTGAACCTGCTTCTTGCGTGGCAGAAGAACTTTCCCACCAATACAACCCAGCGGCTGTGCCTGCGGCAATACCTGCGAGCACAAATAATCCATTGGCAATGAAACTACGAGAGGCGACAGTATCAATATCATTTTCAGGACAACCAGGCGCACAAGAATTCTTCAATTCATTAAACTTTGAGCGAGCCATATAGCCAGCAACCATGCCACCAATAAGGGAAGCCGCACCAACAGAAGCACTAACGGTACTCCACGTATGCTGTTGAAAAAATGATTTTTCCGTGTCTGCTGTGGGTGCCTGCATATTGATAGATGGCTTAGCTGTTTGAGGTTTTTGTGCACTCCACACTGCCATTTTTGCCCCGAGACTTTCCCTATCTTGAACTTTTTGCCCGCCGTCACGTAAATACAACGTGTAATATTCAGCCGCCAGGTCATATCTTCCTAACTGCTCATAGCTCGTACCAATATCGTATAAAACGGTTATTCGTAAACTTTCCATTTTGACTACACGTTCATACACATCTTTGAATTTCTCTACAGCAGCAGTGTAATTCTTTTGGTTGAATAATTTCAAGCCTTGGTCATACATAGTTAAAGTTTCCAATACTGGGATAATTGTTCCTCGTTCAGAAGGATTTTCGGCAATATACAACGTAAAATATTCTGTTGCTAATTGCGGCTGGCGCAGATTGGCGTACGTAGTCGCAATGTTGTACAAGAGCGTTGCCCGTGCAGTGCGGTCAGTAGTTTCTTTGTACGATTCCTGAAGAAAATCGAGTGCTTCTCTATAATTACCTCGTTCATACAATACAGCACCTTTACGGTAGCAGTCCTTGGCATCCGCACAGATTCTGGTTTCTGGTTTTATAGTTTCTGCAAGGACAGGAGCAGGCAACGATGTCGCCATGAAACAAGCCAGCAAAAATGGGCTACTTTTTCTATACGCTGTTGACAGTAATGATTCTAAAGAGTTTTTCATGTTTGTATTAAAATCTAAAACCTTCTTTATTAAATTATGGATGTTTAAATTCATACTTTTACTTATCCTTCCTCCAAATAGCAATCATTGATATTATAAAAATTATTAGTGGAAATGGTGCAAAAATAATCATTATGCTGAAAGGTAAAAGGAAAAAAAGAACAGCGTTGCCTCCTACAATGAAAATTAATGCCAGCATTACTGATAAAAATATTTTTAGCATAGGCCAGAACCATCTTCTACTTTTCTTTGGTTCATTTTGAAATTCCTTTCTTGATGACTGTGGTTGAGCAGTATTATCCTTGGAAATATTTATTTTTCCACAATGGGAACAGAATTTTGATTTCCCTTGATACTTTTTTCCGCAATCTGGGCAGTATTTCATTTTAGCAAGGAACACGCTGAATAGTATATTCTACTCTTTCTATGTCCCTACATTCCTGCCTATAACAGATACTTGAACAAGAACCTCTGCCTTTTGTTGGAGGAATAACTTCATAGGCACGTTCATCTAGGGGGTCAGTGCTGGTGTAACTTAGTCGAATGCTTCTGAAACCAATGGTCTCACCGGCTTTAATGTATTTTTCAACGGTTTCGGTTACTATCTGCCCATCAACAGAATTTTTAAATTTAACTTTAAATATACCTCCGAGGGTATCCCCATTGTAAATGCTAACAGTTAATTTTCCTTCAGCATTTCTCCAAGGTTCCCGTATAATAGAGTAAGAATAAATAGAACCGCTTTCTGTTCCCTGAATACGTTTGGTTGGAGGAATAACTTCATACGCACTTGAATCTATAGGGTCGCTAGACGTATATCTTACCCGGTTACTAGCAAATCCTAGTGTTTCTTTTGCTTTAACATACTGTTCTATAGTCTCCGTGA
>JAGVYP010000059.1:5499-7769 GCA_018303205.1 Candidatus Woesearchaeota archaeon | reverse complement strand
GGAGATGATTTATCCCGATTAACTGTTGTAACACCTACTGATACTTCTTCCAATCAATCAATTACAGGTTATTTGAGACTGGCAACTCCTAAAAGTCCTAAATCAGCAGCTCTTTCTTATTTAAGAGATACTTTCCAAAATGCTGCTGGATACAGAACTGAACCTCTAGAACTGTTAAGAGGAATGCATCATGCCATTACATCAAGAACTATTGATGATACTATACGTTTCATAGAAAGAGAATATCAAGAGCTGCATGATTTTATTGAAAGAGAAGACTATTCTCACGCTCTTGGACTGGCAAATAAAATGTTTACTTATTATGCTATAAGTTGCAACACTAAAGCTGTAAGTGAAATGTATTTATGGAAAGGTGTTGTTTTATCTCTTCTTGCAGAACAAATTCAAACTGGCACACATGAAGATGTGCTAAATAAGGTATTGTGGAAAAAAGAATGTTATCGTACTGAGGCTAAAAGAGTATTTACTAGCGCTGGCGCAGTTTGTACGGCAAATAAACAACATGTTATTTATTTGCAGTCATTGTTTGATAATAATAATTGTTGAGTTGCCTAACACTAATCAATAGATCTCTTTTTTAATTTTTTCTTCAGAAACTCCATGTTCTTTTAATAAATCAATTACACCCGTTCCAAACTCTTTTGAACCGCAAACATAAAATACTTTGTTTTCTAAAAAGCCAATACTATCTTCTAAGAATTCATAATCTATTCTTCCTCTTCTACCTTCCCAATCTGAATCTTCAGGCTCACGAGTTACAGTAAAATGCACTTCAAAGTTGTCATTGTTTTCTTCCATATCTAAAAATTCACTCTTGCAAATAATGTCGCGGGAAGTTTTATTGGAGAAAACAAGAAATACTTTTACAGGCAGTTTTTTTTCAGTAATAAACTGCGCAATTCCTCGCAGAGGAGCTATTCCTGAACCTGCACCAAGCAAAACTACATCACCTTTGACATCTTCTGTGTACATAAATTTACCATAAGGACCTTTTATTTCAAACTCTTGGTCTTTTTTTACTTTATTAACCCAGTAAGAAGAAGTTAAACCTGGATGCTCTTCTTTGATCACCAAATCTATGAAATCTTTCCCTGGCGATGAAGCAATAGAATACGCCCTGTTAACCTTCTTTTTTTCTCCATCTTTTTCAACCTGAATGTCATGCACCATCACAAACTGACCTGCTTTGAAATCCATCCGTTCATCAGTTGTGTATTTAAATCTAAATATCTTTGTATCATCAGTCTCTGATTTAATACTGGTAATCTTCATTAACATTATACCACCTGTTATACTGCCATGAATAACAATTACTATAAAAAGTGTATGATTTCCCTAACCTTATTTTCAATAATAAATATAAATAATACCTCATTTCATTGCTTAATGATACACCATAACATCAGTAATAATAGTAATAATAAAAATAATTGTGATAGTAAGAAGAAGAGTAGTAACAACAATATTTTAAGAGTAGTTAATCTACTGGTGATCATCTTCTTCTGCTTGTTCAGTTTGCTTTTTATGATTGGATGTACAGGAAATCAGATAAATCAACCGATAGAAACTAACCTGCTGGATAATGCTTCCCAAACTAAAACTTCTACACCTGAGTTTACTTTTTACTCCAAACAATGTATCACTAATTATTATGAGTATACTACTGGTAAAACAAACATTGAAAATGTTTCAGGGCATGATGATAACTATTATTTTTATATTGATTATAATAATAACAACAAAAGCCGTGTTGAACATGCAATTTTTCCAAAATGCGAATTTATTCAATCCCAAACTCAATTTTCCAACATATTAAACTCAATCAGATATCCCTGCTGCAACAAAAACTCTATCTTAAAAATACATGAATACGAACTAAACGTTGAAACTATCAGAAAAGCAGTTGAATATCTCTTTATATCAAATAACGTACAGCAGTTTCACATTAAAAGCATAACTGAGAGTGATGATGAGTTTTTTATTACTGTGAACTTTCTTCATAATATTAATGAAGGACAAAGAGGCGGAACAAAAAAAGGAAATGCATATTTCAAACTTGACAAAAAGACAAGAAATTTATATGAAATTAATGAGCAAATTACCATCATTAACCGATGGGATGCTCCATTTCAATCTGAAAAATAAAATTATGATAAGATTAATTTAAATTAGGGAAAAACTATCCTTTTATCACACCAATTGGAACTAATCTCACTACTTTTTTTCCTATGCCTACTTCGTCTGCTACT
>JAGVYP010000059.1:0-5479 GCA_018303205.1 Candidatus Woesearchaeota archaeon | reverse complement strand
CAGAGATTCCCTTGTACGACGCTGCTTTAATGAATATCTTTTTTTCTTCTAACTCTTTTTTTATCTGTTCTCCAGTAAACTCTTCTTTTGCTTTTTTCCTTGACATAACTCGTCCTGCACCATGGGGAGTTGACGAAAACGTTTCATTCATTGCCTTGTCTGTACCTACCAGAATATAACTTGCAGTACCCATTGAACCAGGCAATAAAATTGGCTGACCAGTTTGTTGATAATCTTCAGGCAACTCCTTATGACCTGGACCAAATGCTCTTGTTGCTCCTTTTCTATGCACATATACTTTTCTGCCTACGCCATCAATGTTGTACTCTTCAACTTTTGCAATGTTATGCGCAACATCATATAATAATGGCATTTCAATCTTCTCACCAAACACTGTTTTAAATGATTTCCTTATATTATATGCTATTACCTGCCTATTGACCCATCCGAAATTTGCTGCTGCACTCATTGCCTTAAGATAATCCTGAGCAGTTTGTGATTGCGCAGGAGCATATGCAAGATCTTTTTCTGGCAGAGCCTTTACAATTTCAGGATATTCCTCTTCAATTCTTCGCAAGTAATCTGTACAAACTTGATGCCCTAAACCTCTGCTTCCGCAATGAATCATAACTACAACTTGGCCTTTTTTTTTTATTCCAAACACTTCTGCAGTTTTCTCGTCGTAAATTTGATCAACATACTGCACTTCTGCAAAATGATTGCCTGCTCCAAGCGTACCTAACTGATTCTTCCCTCTTTTTTTTGCCCTTGGAGAAACTTGTTTAGGATCCGCTGTTTTCATTCTTCCCTGTTCTTCACAATGATTTTTATCATCTTCACTTGCATAGCCTTTTCTAACTGCCCAATCAACACCTTCACTAAGAACAACATCTAATTCTTCATGAGTTAACTTTATTTTTGATTCACTACCTACACCACAGGGAACATTCTTGAACATTTCATCTAATAATGCTTTTATTTTAGGGTATATCTGCTCCTTGTCTAATTGCGTCGTGAGAACTCTTATTCCGCAATTAATATCAAATCCTATACCTCCAGGTGAAATGCAACCATTCTCAACGTCAAAAGCTGCAACTCCACCAACGGGAAAACCATAACCCTGATGCGCATCACTCATTGCAATTGAATATTTGTAGATTCCAGGGAGATACGCAACATTTTTAATCTGCTTTAATGTCATGTCTCCTTTAATTTTACTTAACAAAAGTTCAGAAGCAAACACTTTTCCAGGAACATTCATTCCATCTTTTTTTTCTATTTCATAAGTATATTTTTCTGTTTTTTTTACAGGAATATCCTCATGTTTTTCTTCCCATCCCATAATATGAAAGATTCAAGGTTCGTTTATATAGTTTTCTCTAAAAATTATTCCTTCAAATGATCAATCAACTGCTGAATAGAAATTATCTTTAAATTATAGCTTCGTGCAAACTGGAATGCCTCTTCTTTATTCATCATTGTTCCAGCTCGTTCTTCTTCTTTATTCAACAGCTCACAAATAACTGCAATCTCCCTCAATCCTGCTAATCTGCATAACGTAATTGATGCTTCAGTATGTCCTTGTCTTTGAAGCAATGAATCTTTTGCAATCAACGGAAAAATATGCCCAGGTCTTGCCAATGATTTCTGCTTCCCGGATACAATTGTTAAAATTGTTCTTGTCCTGTCTTTGCTGCTGACCCCTGTTGTCATCTCATCATTAATTGCATCAACTGAAACGGTAAAATTAGTACTATGCTTTTCTGAATTTTCTGCTGTCTGAACCATCAAAGGCAGTTCTAATTCTCTTGCTCGTTTTTCAGTTAATGGAATGGTTATAATGCCAGTAGTATTGTTTACCATAAAAGTGATTTTATCTTCTCTAGCAAACTCTGCTGCAAGAACAAGATCTGCTTCGCATTCCCGCGTTTCATCCACTATTACAACAAAATTACCTGCCTTGAACGATTCTACTGCTTCAGTTATTGTGTCGTATCCCATATCTTCAAGGAATAGAGAATGTATTTTAAATCTATTGATTGAGACAGTAGATTTGATTATGGAATAATGTTGTGTTGAAAAGATTGCATAACTTGGAAACGTTGCATATAATCCAGTAGTAATAAAATATACTATATAATAAGATTAAGAATATACTATATGATAACACTATTTTACCTGTGCTATTAATTATCTCCCAGGTCATATATCCAGAACTACCTGCACCATCACTTTCCATCCTTGCTGTTTGTCTTTGATTTTGCTTTTAGACTGGTTATACTCCTCATCAATTACCATTTCATTGTAGGTTACAGCTTTAATATCACCATGAACATCATATTTTTTGAAATAATCACCTTTAACAGTTGTTTGAATAATAAACCCTGCATTGCTTGTTAATATTTCAAACATTTCTATTTCAGAAGCAATAAACCCTTCAGTGTCAAGCAGAAAAATAAGCTCGTCAAGAAAATCAAACAATAATGCTTCTTTTGAAGATGATTCTATTTTAATCTTATGTTTTATTTTCGGCTGCACTTTGTCGCTTGTAAGCAGCTCAAACATTCCTGTTCCAGCATTAATAAATGCTTCTTCCAATGAATTGCCAAACGCCTGAAATTTAGCGTCAGCAGTATGATCAAGAAATGTTATTGTTTTTATTGAGTTCATAATGAGAATAATAAATCTCAGTATAAAAAGTTAACTGATTAATGAAAAGTAAATTATATAAACTCCTCGATTCAATAAATCAACAATCATATCTAACACTCTAAAATAACATTTTAAAATAACAATCTAAATGATATAGGGGGGAAAATGAGTTTGCAAAAAATAATTTTAACTAGGGTAATTATTTTTTTGTTTTTAATCCCCTATACCCATGCTCTTGTTGAACCAAGCTATTTTGTTTTAACCAGTGGAGAATATTCAACCAATTTAGGAAACCTTACTGGAGCAGACAGCAAATGCCTTACAGACCTGAGCAACAGCACATGGCTCGGAAAAAGCAATGTTGTTTTAAACGCAGATAAAGTAGAAGCGTTTCTCTGCACATCTTCTCTCTGTTCAACTCTTGCTTCAAACACTGAATATTTTTTTGCAAAATCAGGAAGTACAACTGCAGGAGGAGCATCTTTTACAACAAACGGCTCAGGAATAGGTCCTGCTGATAGCACATCATGGGAGGGATTAACGTATTTCAATGTCTCTTCTGACACCAACTGGTGGTCGAACAGAGCGCCTGACCCCACTAGCCCTACTCTCTATTTTTAAAACACACCTGCTGATTCACCAGCATTTTACAATGTTGCCAGCACTTCCTGCACAGACTGGACAACTGCAGCTTTTGGCGGTTCACCCTACGCAGGATTTGGTTCTGCAAAAGCGTTCTTCAATACTGCACGATCAAGATATGCAAATGATAATGGAGTCAACTACTGTGGCGATGCTGGTACTGATTTCCTTATCTGCGCTGTTACCGGATCAACCATTCTTATCGAAGACACTACATTAAATCCTGAAAACAGCACTTATACCACTAACACCACTGTTGAACTTAACTTTACTATTGACGCTGATCTTAATTCATTAATATATAATTGGAATGGAACTAATTTCACATTTTATAATGACTCTCTTGTTTTGATGATAAATTTTAACAACATTTCTGCGCTCGGAGAAAATAACACCCATGTTGTTGATCTGAGCAAGTATGAAAACAACGGCACCAGCGAGGGAGATGCCTCACCTACTATCAGTGGCAAATATGATGGAGGATGGACGTTTGATGGTTCTGGTGATTCTATAGATGTAGGATCAGGCTCTTCTGTTGATTTTGGAGGAGAGACAGACATCACTATAGCACTCTGGGCAAATGTGAGTCAATCTACCTCAGACGATAACAAATACATCTTCAAAGGCAATCAGTTTGATTTTCAGGTACAGAACAGTTTGAATAATCGTATACGCTTTGAAGTGAACAATGGGAGCTGGCAGAGCTGTATCACTGGCAATAATGTTGCAGAAATAGGAACCTGGGCACATTATACTGCTACATATAACGGCTCAGAGGCAAAAATATACAAAAATGCAGAGTTAGTTAAGTCTTGTACAATTACTGGATCGTTCAATGCAGATGGCGATTCGCAATCATTGTGCATTAGTACAACAACCTCTTGTGGCGGACAAGATGCAGAGATAAATGGAAGCATAGACGAGCTTATGATATGGAACACTACACTTAATGCACAGGAGATTTATCAGTTATACGCTTCAAATTTTCATAAATACGATTCAGATTCTTGGGAGTTGTATGTTAATCAGAGTTATAATGCAACAAATAGTTTACCCGATGGAAACTATACATTTTATAGTTTTACTACTAACAGCTCTGGGACTGAGAATACCACTGCAACCAGAATAATCAGTGTTGACACCACTCTACCTGAAATCAGCATAATCTATCCTTCAAACAATACAAACTACTCTGATAATGGATTAGATATAAATTATACTGCTGTTGACACAAACTTAGATTCATGCTGGTATACTAATGGAACAGGAAGCGCAAACGCTACACTCTCAAACTGTGCAAATATCACAAATGTAACATGGCCTGAAAATACTTATAACATAACTATATGGGCAAACGACAGCGCTGGTAATTTAGACAATTCAAATGTTACCTTCACCATAGATTATACATCTCCACAATGGCAAAACAATGAAACTAATTTAACTCCTGTTATAATGCTAGGAACAAGCATTTATTTCAACATAACTCTC
Source organism: Candidatus Woesearchaeota archaeon (assembly GCA_018303205.1). GTDB lineage: Archaea > Nanobdellota > Nanobdellia > Woesearchaeales > JAGWAF01 > JAGVYP01. The sequence goes on along the minus strand of JAGVYP010000059.1, from coordinate 694 downwards.
AACGATTCACGTCCTTCCCATTACATCTTCAGCTTTTATAATGGAAGCACATGGATAAATGACAGTGCTGTTTCATACTCCAATGGAGAAGAAATTTACGTCGTCAAAAATACATCCATTGCCTCAGGATACATAAATTGGACATGGTATATCAATGATACTGCAGGAAATCTCAATCAAACAAATATGTTTAATGCTGTGATGACTGCGACTGACACAGACGAAGACGGTGTTATTGACCTTTCTGACCCCCTGTTTTATAATGAATCAAATGTCAGCAGTTCTGGAATAACAAGGTTAAACATTACTGTTGGAGGCAATGCAACCAACGAAACATTTAGTGATCTTCAGGAAGTGAAATTTTATGATAGTTCAAATTTACTCATGAACTTCAGCCATAATTTTTCAGAAACAAATCTTGACTTGAGTAATATTACCGTTAACCTTGATTCAACATGGATGCTGATAAACCTTTCCGGACAAGTACAGGCAGAATACAACAAGACGATATATATCACTGATAATAGTTTTGCCAGTCTCTGCGTTAAAGATGCAGAAATCAGCTCAATCAGTAATATCAGCGTAGAATGCAATCAAGCAAATGAAACTGATTTTACGTCATGTTTAGGAGGAAGCCTAACTGATAATGGCATTACTTGCGAAGATCAAGGAACAATTATCAAAATTAGCAATC
>JAGVYP010000058.1 GCA_018303205.1 Candidatus Woesearchaeota archaeon | reverse complement strand
ACGACATAGAAACCGTAACACACTACATTTTAAATCAAGGAAAAAATAAAGTCACCGCCTAGGATACCTCGCCCTTTAGGGCTGAGGAGGAGGTCATTTGCTAAATAGGCTTTGCACGTTCCATCTTCCATTGCCGATGATAAAGCTGCAACAGAATGCTGCAAAGAAGAGTAATGCGAGTTCTCCTTGGTTTGCGATAGGGTTCCACCAAGGTCCCATACCGGTATGTACCATAAAGTAAGCCACGAGCATTTGACCTGCTCCGAAGAAGCTTGCCCATCGTGTCCAGACGCCTAAAAAAAGCATTGCTCCCACGAGGAGTTCTATGACTCCTGCAATGATCATTAATGTCGCGGGTGTTCCGTTTGCGAATTTCATAGTTCCGTGAGCAAAGAAGAGTGCTCCTATAAGCAACCTGAAAATAAGGTAGAAAATGTCTTTGTAGTTTTTTGCTAGATTATCCATAAAATCCATATTGTCCCCTCCACAAATTTTAGTGATTTGAGAATAAGGGGTATATTAATCTTGTGCTCTCGATTCCCTCTTAATTATTTTCTATATTTAAAATTTTTAAAAACATAAAAATAACTACTAAAAAGTGGTTAAAAACAAAAGATTTATATATTAGTACCACTTATTAGTGATAGTATTTAACGGATCTGTTAAATGGGTGATAACGATGAAGACAAAAATCATTGCATTGTGTATAGCATTTATGTTTGTGCTATCAATAACGTTAGTAAGTGCAGCAACATCAACGCCATCTCCTTTTACTTTTCCAGGAAGTGGATCTACAGTTGGTATGCCTAGCGGCCCAATTCCAACTATGCTCATTCCACCTGTTGCGAAAACAAAAATGAACACTAAAAAAAATCCAACTCCTATTCCTAGATACGCAGTAGGAGACATTACTCGTGATCATCAAGTAAATATTCTTGATATGCAAGAGCTTTACCAAGTTTTCTTTTATCAAGGAAGATATGATCTTTGTGGCGACATGAATTTAGATAATCAATTGAATGTTATTGATGCTTTACTTTTAGCTCAATATTTTGCAGGAACTAGAGCATTGCCAAGTGCATTTTGTTATTAATTTTTTTTAAAAATTGAGGTGACGAAACGATGAAAATAAAAACAATATTAACCATGTTGACCATTTTTCTGGCTTTAATTCCAGTAAGTATGGCAGTAGTAACTATTGACGCAGGTTGTCAACCTTATACCCAAGTTGGTGACGCTGATAATAACAATGTTTTTAATGTCGCAGATGCAGGTTTAATCAATCTACGCATCTTAGATGATATGAACCCTAGAATGCGAGTTATCAATAAAGCTTGTATGGATCTTGACAATGATGGAAGATTAACAACTACAGACACTACTGTTTTTCTTAATGCTTTTGTCAGAGGCACGGAAGTACTACCTCCTCTTGGTTTTACATCTTATCGTATGCTTTATGCATTGACGTGTGATGGTTCAAGACCAAATCAATTCGCAGGAACACCAACTCTCTTGTCAAAAGCTATTGCTCAATACGTAGTAGAAGCAAGAGGTCGAGTTAATGAAGCAGGAGCATCTATTCCCTTGAGACTAAACTCTTTTTTTATGGTTGCTCTTCGTGCAGGCACTAATGGTTATTGTCAAGCATTAGACGTTAATCACGATGGTCGTGTCAGCATCATAGACGCTATGATTGTTGCGCAAAGACCTCGTTAATTTTTTTTTATTTTCTTTTTCCTCCTTCTGCCTAAACCTTTATATATCAAAGAAAAGCAAGATAAAATAATGGAATACAAAAACTTTATTCTTGATAAATTTCAGGAAGATGCTATTCATGCTATAGAACAAAACCATACGGTTATTGTTTCGGCTGCAACAGGAACAGGAAAAACCTTAATTGCTGATTATACCATAGAAAAGTTCATCAATTTAAAGAGGAGGATTGTCTATACTTCTCCTATCAAGGCGCTTTCCAATCAGAAGTACAAAGACTTCAAAAAAGCGTTTGGAGCAGAAAATGTGGGCATTCTTACAGGGGATATTACCATTAACAGAAACGCTCAGATCTTGGTGATGACTACTGAGATTTACCGTAACATCGTCATTGCAAAAGATCCTTTGTTAGAACACTTAAGCTATGTTATTTTTGATGAAATCCATTTTATCTCAGATCTTGAGCGAGGGTATGTCTGGTAAGAGAGCATTATCTTTTCTCCTAAGCAAGTCAAATTTCTCTGTCTTTCTGCTACCATTCCTAACGCGCATGATTTTGCTAACTGGATTAAAACGATTAAAGATCATGATATTACCGTTGTTGAATATCACAAAAGGGCTGTTCCGCTTCATCATAGGCTCTATGACATTTATTTTGGTTTGGGTGATGTTGATCATTTTTTAGAAATGAAAAAATACCCTGATCAAAGTCCAAGAAGAAAAGAAAAAAAACATTTTGAACAACATAAAACAGCATATCTTAATCTTCTTAATGACATCAAGCATCAGCTTCCCTGTATTTTCTTTGTTTTTTCAAGGTTGGATTGTGAGAGAAAAGCTCAGGAAGCTGCAAGGCGTTTTGATTTAACCAATAACGAAGAAAAAAGGAGGATTGCGCAGTTTGTCTCCAGAAGTATTCCTGCAGAATTGGGGAGCATAGCTTCTGTTCAATTGTTGAGACAAACCTTGGGTAGGGGATTTGCGTTTCATCATGCAGGTTGTCTTCCGAGGATGAAGGAGATTGTTGAAGATCTTTTTGAACAAGGACTCATTAAAGTCTTGTTTGCAACAGAAACGTTTGCTGTGGGCATTAACATGCCTGCGCGCACGGTTTGTTTTAATGCTCTTGAAAAATATGATGGGATTACTACAAGATACTTGCATTCTAAGGAGTACTTTCAGTTAGCAGGAAGAGCAGGACGCAGAGGTCTTGATGAAGTAGGATATGTGAATGCCATCTGTGATCATCGCTATGCTGATTTGAAAAAAATAAAAGAATTTACTTCTTCAGATACGGATCCTATCGTTAGCCAGTTTCGGTTGAGCACGAACACGGTTCTGAACATGGTGGACTTGCATACCTTGGAGGAGATCGGTGAAATTCTCAAGTTAAATTTTGATTATTATTTGCGTAAAAAGAAACAACCTGATGTGCGGGTTGTTGCAACATTTAAGAACAAGGTAAAGTTACTTGAAAAATTAGGGTATATCCATAATTTTGAATTAACAGACCGGGGTAAATTCTTAAAAACGATTTATTTTGAAGAGCTGGTCATAGGAGAGCTTTTTACTACCAAGATGTACAAGCATTTTAATGAGGAAGAGCTTGCCATTCTTCTTGCTGCTATCGTTTATGAGCCTAAGCGTGCTGATATCTTTGATTGGAAAGGATCTATGCAGCAGTATAACATGTTGCTGACCAAATTAGCGCAAAATCAATATTTAGATAAGACTTTGAACAAAGTGAACCTTCATCGTCTTATCAAGTTGATGAAGTCTTGGTATCATGAAGGTGATTTTTTAAAACTTTTAGAAATTTGTAATCTTCAAGAAGGGGATATTATTCGTCTTTTTAGGAGAATCATTGATTTGTGCCAGCAGATTATTCATGCAACTCCTGATTATGAACTCAAGGATAAACTCGCATTGATTATTCACAAGATAGACAAAGGTTTAGTGAAAGTGGAATTCTAAACAAATTTTCAGGAATATTTATATACTCTTCAGAGTAAAAAAGGATTATGAAATTAAGGTATGCTATTGCTTTTATTGTTCTTATTACCCTCATTGTTCTTTTGATAATTTTTGGAGCATTTTTTTTCTTTAATCGGGAAACGACAGATAAAACACCAACCACGCAAGGAATTGAGCTGGAAGTCGAAGAAGAAGTTATAGAAGAGGTTGTAAAAGAGCTTGACAAAATTCCTCCATCATCAATAAATAATGATAAGGTCAATACTGATTTTGAAAGTATTACCTTATTCCAAAAATGCGTCAATAATTACTGTGCAAGCGATGCTGTACAAAAGAGTTGTTTAAACTGTAATGGAGAACGAATGGTGTTTTCCAGAGGCTGTCAAGAATCTCCCGGAATAACATATGATCAGCAAAATCAAGGTATTTGCATAAATGATAGAAGTACAGGATTTCATGAGTATCATTCAGGGGTGTGCATTCCTTCTGCTTTTTGCCTCGTTGACTTTGAAGGTGATGATGTACCGACTGGTTATGTAGAAGAAACTAAAAAGTTACTTCCTTTCTGGAAACAAAAGCTAAAAGCACAAGCAGGAATTTCTGATACTTACTTTAAAACACATATCTCTTTTTTCTCAACAGATCTCGATTTTTTTGATAAATCATTTTTTAAAGTAAACTATTATTTGGAAGTTGATTGGGTAAAAATACTTGTTACTGATATTATCAAAACAGGGAATAGTCCTGAGATGTACTTACTGAGATTAAATCATCCTGTTGATCGTATCATTTCAGAACAGCAAGCGCGATCGCTCTTACGATCACAATGTTCTCCAGGAATGGATTTTGAAATAGAAGACACATCAAAATTTGATAGGATCATTGTCACACCTAGAAATCTTGAATTAAATGATAAAGGTCAATTAGTGTTAGAAGCAAGCGACAGGACTAATGAAGATAACAATCTTTGTAAAGAAGCACAGATAAACCTTGAAACAGGCGAGCTTATTTATTGTGAAGATGAACCTTGCTTCGTATACTAAGGAAATCTTTAAAAACCTCCTTCTCATCGTAGCTTCATGGAATCAATTAAGATCAATAAAGACATGAAGGTCATGCACATTTATGCAAGAAGTACGAAGAAGATTGTTATTCCAAAAAAGGTTCTTGATCAATTACCAAAAAATAAAATTTTAGGATTGTGTGCAAGTATTCAACATTCTGATCAGCTTTTAGAGATTCAAAAACAGATTCCAGGCAGTATTATTGGTGGACAGACTTTAGGTTGTAGAACAGAACAAGCAAATAGATTAAAAAATAAAGTAGGTGCTTTTTTCTTTATTGGCACAGGTCATTTTCATCCGATAAAAATTGCTTTGAATAATAAAAAGCAGGTGTATTGCTATGATCCCGAATCTGAAACCTTAGAGATCTTGCCAGAACATATTGTTAAAGAGTATGAAGATATGCGCATGAGGCAATTGACAGGTTTTCTTCATGCAAAAAATGTTGGCATTCTTGTTACGGTAAAGACAGGACAACATCAGTTGCAAAAAGCTAAAGAACTTGCAGCAAGAAAGGATAAACAGTATTATCTTTTTGCTGTTGATACCATGGACCAGCAGCGTTTGGTTGATTTTAATTTTATTGAGGTTTGGGTAAACACTGCATGTAACCGAATCTCTGATAGAAAGCCCCATTTTGTTGAAATCGATGACATCTTCGAGATGGAAAAGAATCCTTGTGCCTAACTTTTTCAAATATTTTTTTAGGTCTCTTCTCTTTTATCTTCTTATTTTTTTCGTATATCTTTTTCATCTCTTTTTTGAGTATTTTTAT
>JAGVYP010000019.1 GCA_018303205.1 Candidatus Woesearchaeota archaeon | reverse complement strand
CCCATCATAAGATAATAAAAAATATAAGATTGATATTTTCCTGGTTGTTTTTTTCTGTCAATCTCTTTACTCAATGGCTGATCAGGTGTATGGGTCATAATAAAAGATATCGCTTTTATACCTTTTGCCGGAGGAAGAAATGTTTTTCCTGTTTTTAAGCCATATACGGATACACCTATAAATGTTCCACCTACGAGTAAGAGTCCTAGAGGAATCATCTGTTTCTGTATTTGTTGTGTTATTTCTTCTGGAAAAACAAAAGAAATGAGAAAAAGTAAAATAAATAGTACAATTGCTCCTAATACTATTCCCCATATTTTTTCTTCTTTTTTGTCCATGGCAAAATCAAGGAGGGTATTAATTAAAAAAGTATCTTTTTTATGAATATTTTTCTTTTCATCTTAAAGTATACCTCATTTATTTTTCTGAAGCGGTACCGTCTTCTCGCTTGCAATATTTTCGTCTATAACTGACATTCTCCGGATGAGACAACCCTCTTGTCAGTGTTTCTTCATCTTGTCTCAGAAGCTCGACCTGAGGACGGTAACGCTTCATGATAGTAAACACTACTTTTCTCCTCTTTTGTCCTCCTTTTTTCTTTCATTTTTTTTGAACACAACATTTATAAAGAACATTCGTGAGAAGAGAGAAAAAGAGGAATCTATGAAATCACATCTTCGCAATACTTTTCGTGATGCAGAAAGGATACGCGAAGTAGTTCTTGTTCTTGTGAATGAAGGTCTTGGATACTTTGTTGATAAAATGAAACTGCGTTGGCATCTTCCTCTTCATAAAAATATTCAGCTCTACCAGTTTACTCAGAAGGATTACATTCCTCTTGAAGTGCGCTTGCGTAGGTCTATGGAGAAATTAGGGGGGGCGTACATTAAGCTTGGACAATTGTTGAGCATACGCCCTGACTTGGTTCCTCTTGCGTATTGTAAAGAGTTTAGTAAACTCCAAGATCAGGTTCCTTCTTTTCCTTTTTCAGAAGCAAAACAATCTGTTGAAAAAGAATTAGGAAAACCACTCAAAGAAGTTTTTTCTTCTTTTGAAGAAAAGCCTCTCGGCAGCGCTTCGGTAGGTCAAGTGCATCGTGCAACCTTACATGAGGGAACTCAAGTCGTAGTAAAAGTGCAACGCCCCCATATTCAGGAGATCTTTGCAGAGGATATTGATATTCTCTATTATCTTTTTGGAAAATTAGATAAGTATTATCATTATGAAAACTTTTCTCCCCTTATTATCCTGCAGGAGTTTGAGCGTTATACAAAAAAAGAGTTAGATTATCGTTTTGAACGAAGAAATCTGGAACTCTTTGGTCTTGCTTTTCAGCATGCTCCTCTTATCAAAATTCCCAGAGTGTATAGTTCCTTATCAACGACTTCTATTTTAGTGATGGAACACGTGGAAGGAAAAAAGCTGTCAGATTTACTTGCTTCAAAAACGGTTTTTCCGAGAAAGCAGATTGCGCAGCAGCTTGTGGAAACTGCATTGCAGCAAGTTTTTGCATCTGACGTGTTTCATGCAGACTTGCATCCGGGAAACATTCTTATTTTGCCTAAGGGGAAAATTGCTCTTCTTGACTTTGGCATTGTAGGAAGTTTAGATGCGGAATTGCGCTCAAAAGGCATTGATCTTTTTTTAGCTCTTCTTGAAAAGGATGTGCAAGGTGTTGTGAATGCTTTGGTGCGTATGGGAGAAGTGCATGAAGATACTGATCTTGAAGCATTAAAGCGTGATGCTCATGACATTCTCATGCGTTGGTATGGAACTACGCTTTCTGAAGTGCGTGTTACTTCCATGTTGCATCATCTTTTTGATGCATGTCTTGCTCGTCATGTAAGCTTGCCTGTTGACATGATTTTGTTAGGTAAAGCTTTAGTAACCGTAGAAGCAACCTGTGCCCAGCTTGATCCTGATTTTGATTTTGTGAGCATTGCAAAGCCTTATCTTACGCAATTTTTAAAACAAAAAATCAAGAAGAGTGTGCAACCACAGCATTTGCTCAAGGAAGCACTTCAATTGAAAGATACTTTGAAAGCTGTTCCTCGAGAGATGTTGAGTGTACTTGATACGATTCAAAAGGGAAAGTTGAATGTTGCTGTTGCAAAAGAAGAAGTTACCCATCTTACTCAAGAAATGGATAGAAGTAGTAACAGGCTTGCTTTTTCTATGATCATTGCAAGTCTTATTGTGGGAGGAGCATTGTTGATGCAAACAGACATAGAACCTTATCTATGGGGCATGCCTCTTTTTGCACTTCTTTGTTTCAGCGGAGCGAGCATCATTAGTTTGTTTCTGATCCTTTCTATTTTTAAAGAAGGTAGATGGAGTAAGTTGCGATAGATTTTTATATCTTATCTTCTGGAAAAGGGATATGGAGCGTTTGCGCAATTATCTCATTTCCCTCTTGTCTAGAGGAAAACAACTTGCTCATGTTACAGAACAAGAAGTGATGAAGGAAATCAAAGCTCTGAGCTTGTCAGGGGTTCTTACTTCTGCAGAGGCAAAGCAGTTAAAGCGTATGGTACTTGAGGAAATAAAGCAAGAGAAAAAACAGGTGCATACGTTCCTTCGTGAAGAAGTTAAGGGTGTAAAAAAACGTGCAATGCCTGTTGTTCGTTCAGTCGCTCATCTGGGAAAATCTGTTGTAAAGCGCACAGCAAAAAGAGTAGTTAAACGCGCAGAAAAGGTAGTATCCCATGTTCTTGATCAAAAAAGTAAAAAAACAAAACGATAATGGTATTTGAACAATTATTTAGGACAGATTGGATTGAGAGAAAGCCACGGTATGCTTTTCTTCTTGGTGTGTGTTATTCTATTCTTGGTATTATCAGTGCGCGTCTTATTTTTGGGAAAAATCCGAGTATGATGACTGTCGCTTTTACTTCTGTCTTGTTAATTCCTTCTTTGAATCGTCTTCTTCTTGATGAAGAAAACGTTGAGATTAGGGAAAAAAAATTATCGTTGAAAATGCTTTTTTTAGATCATAAGGATATTTTTGGTATTTACTTTTTTCTTTTTATGGGTATTTTTATGACATATGCTTTGTTAGCGTTGTTGATGCCTGAAGCTTCTGTGTTTCATCTCTTTTCTACTCAATTAGCTGTGGGTGGTTTTGCAGGGCAGGCTTTTCAGAGTGATATTTTATGGAGTATTCTTCTCAATAATATCAAAGTGCTTTTTGTTTGTCTTGTCTTGTCTTTTGTGTATGGTGCTGGTTCTATTCTTTTTATTGTGTGGAACGCTTCTGTTTGGGGTACTATTTTTGGGTATGTTGCTCAGCAATCTGCTTTTGCTGCTTCAGGTAATGCTTTGTATTATTTTGGAGCAACGATCATTCCTGTCTTGCCGCATATGGTTACAGAGGCATTAAGCTATTTTTCAGCTGCTATTGTGGGTGGTGTTGTTTCCAAGGCAGTTTTAAGGGAAGACTTGTTTTCAGAGAAGTTTCATCATATTATTACTGATGGCCTTATATTTCTTGTTTTAGGCTTGGTTCTTGTTACGATAGCTGCTATTATAGAAGTACAGCTTTTCTAATCACTCTTTTTATCTTATTTTTAAAAGTATAAATAACACTTATTTTTATTTAATAAGCACTAAAATATCTTATTTCATATAAAAAAGTTCTAAAAAGTCTTATTTTTAATAAAAAACTAAAATAATACCTCTAAAAGTTTGCACTATTCTTTTTGCCTAGCTAATCTATTTATAGACTGACTATTTTTAGTATGTGGGGGAAGGGGTTATGTACGAACAGAGGCAACTCGTATGAAAAAACTAACTATTATTTCCCTGATTTTGCTCATCCTTCTTTCAGCACCTATTCTCGCAAATCTTACCAGCGATGTAAATGTAACTCTGGGAAATGAAGGGCAAGAAGCAGGAGTAGTACAAGCTCAATTTCGCATTACCAATACAGGAAATGAAACTTTAAGCAATTTTACCCTTTCTACTACAGCAAGTGGTGTTTATGCAATTCAATTTTCAGGTATCCCTGAAAATCTTACGGTAGGTCAAAGTGCTCTTATTACTGTTACAGGTACTATTCCTCTCTCTTTTCACGCAGTTACTCCTGAATGTGTTCCCAGTGCATTTTCTCTAGGAACTATATCCATAACAACTAATACTTCATCTGCTCAAACCAATCTTTTCATGCAGAGAGCAAATCATCTTGTCTTTCAAGATGTGGACATTGAATTTAATGGGGGCTCAGAGTCCTTTGATGAAGGAGACACCATAGATCTTGAATTAGATTCTGATATTACTCTTATCGCAGAAATAGAAAATGACTTTGATGATGACGGCTTTGACATTGAAGATATCACTTTATTTATAGAATCAGATGAGTTAGATATCAATGAAGATGTTGATGTGGATGATCTCAGAGCAGACAGAGATGTTATTGAAGAAATCTCTTTTGATATTGATTTTGATGAAGATGATGACACGTATCCTGTCTCAGTTTTTGTTTGCGGTACTGATGAAAATCAAGCAAGGCATGGTTCAAGAATCAATGCGTCTTTTGAAATAGAACGTGAAGATGATTTTGTTATTATCCGAAGTTTGGATCATCCTCAGCAGGCATCCTGTGGTCAGCAAGTGACACTTCGGGTGGGTATAGAAAATATTGGTGAAGATAATCAAGATGATGTAACCGTTCAAGTACTGAACGACAAGCTCCGTATTAATGAAGAAGTTTCAGGAATAGAAGTAGAAGAAGATGACACAGAAAATGTGCGTTTTACTCTTTCCTTGCCTTCTCAAGGGGAAGAAGGTCTTTCCTATTTTGAAGTCAGCGTTCTTGCAGATGATGGTCGCATTACTGATACTCAGACAGGCAGTATTCAAATCTCTTGCGGAGAAGAACCATCTGTTCCTCAAACTACATCACAGCAACCTCCTCAGAGAAACGTTGCACAACCTGCTGTTGTACAACAACCTACTCTTGTATTAGGAGATAATCGTATTTACGCAACAACTTCAAGCTCACAAAGCTTCAGAACAAGCGGATTTTACATTCCTTTCTTAATCCTTCTTATCTTAGTTGCAATTGTTGCCATTCTCATCATGGCAAGAGTACTTCCTAAAAAACAATCCTCTCCAGAAACCCAAAAGAAGAGGCGCTCCCCTCCCAAACAGTAGGGAGTCCTCTTTTTCTCTTTTACAAAAATGTCCTTAATTTTTTTCTTTAATTCTCATCTCGTATTTGTTTAGCATCTTCTCGCGTAGTCATTCTTTTTGCTTATGTTTCGTTCAAGCCCCGTAAGGGACGTCCCCCTGAACTTCGCATATTCTTTTCGCCTACACGCTTGACTTAAGGATGCTAAACAAATACACTATCTCTATTATTTTTTTTCTTCATCATTCTCATACTCAAAAAAGAACATAAAATAAATAATCCTAAATAGGCTACCCATACTTTTATAAATAAACTCCTCTTCTATAGGGGGCCATGATTACTACGAACTTTGAAAAGATTTTCCTGAACACACCAGATCCTTTTCCTTCTATTTTAGGACAAGAAGTCACGAAAAGGCATATCAAATCTGCTTTGCTCATGCAAAGGCACATTATTCTTATTGGTCCACCAGGCATCGGAAAGACAACGCTTGCAAGAAATATTGCGAAGAGCTTGCCTGATCTTGAAGTTGAAGAAGAAATTCATGGAAAAAAAACAAAAAAAGTCATCAAAGGAGAAGAACGCTTTATTCGTATTCAAGGAAGCCCTGATCTAACCGTAGAAGACTTATTGGGAGACATTGATCCTGAAAAAGCGCTTAAGTACGGCGCTTTATCTGTAGAAGCTTTTACTCCTGGAAAAATATTTAAGGCAAATAAGGGCATTCTTTTTTTTGATGAAGTGAATCGTTGTCCTGAAAAGTTGCAAAACGCATTACTTCAAGTCCTAGAAGAAGGAAGAGCAACCTTAGGTTCTTTTACGGTTGATTTTCCTACAAACTTTATCTTTATTGGTACGATGAATCCAGAAGATAGTAGCACAGAAAAGCTGAGTAGTGTTTTTCTTGATAGGTTTGATGTGATTCCTATGTCGTATCCTGAATCTGCCGAGCTTGAAAAAAAGATTGTTCTCCTGAAAGGAAAAAAGTTAGCCGTTGACATGCATGATAAACTCGTTACCGCAGCTGTTGTTTTTATTCGTTTGTTAAGAGAGCATAAAGATGTTGAACAAAAGCCTAGCGTAAGAGCATCTTTGGGATTGTATGAGCGTGCCCAGGCAAATGCGTTTCTTGCAAAGAGAAGACAAGTTACTTTTCAAGATTTGCAAGATGCTGTCTTAACAGTAGTTCCTCATCGTCTTGAATTAAAGCCTTCTGTAAAATATCTTCAAAGCAGAGAACAATTTGTGCAAAATCAGCTCAAACTCTTTGCTGAAGAGCAGGGTGAAGAAGAGGATGATGTTCCCTGAGAACCTTACTCAAATTCCAGAGGAAGTTGAAGAAATAGAACAACTTCAAGGAAATCTTAATTCTCAATTTGAAGAAGACAAGCTTATGAAGTCTGTTCTGGAAAATGATAAAAAAACTCTTGATGAAGGAAAAATTATTAATGAAGCGTTTAACAATAACTTGCAGAGTTTTTCTCCTGATTTGGCATTTCAGCACCTGGTGCAAAATTACCGGCTTGCAGAGCAGATCATGGGAGAACGTCTTATCAGCTTGCTTTCCGGATACGATGCAAGCTATGTGAAGAAAAACATCAACATTCCTGAATTTCAGCGTTCTTTGCAGGGAAATATCAAATCAGCGATTGAAAAATTAAAAGATGATGGCTTGATTGATGATCTTGGCGTAGTTACTGAAAAAGGGGTTTCCCTTGCATCTTTAGTCTTGTACATGCAGGAATTGGAAGAACTTATTCCTCATGGGTATTTTGGTGAAAAACTCCATAAGAAAAAAACGCATTATGGTGAAAAAGATGACGTGCGTTTATTTCACCAAGGTGATCGCTATAAAGATCTTGCAGTAAAAAAGTCTGTGCATCTTGCTCTCAGAAGAGGGCATCATCATGTGCAATCTTCTGATTTGAAAACCTTTGAAAGAAAAAGCAAAGGGCAAGTAAGCATCATTTATGCGCTAGACGCTTCAGGCAGTATGAAGGGAAGAAAAATAGAGATGTGCAAAAAAGCCGGAATAGGATTAGCATACAAAGCCATTGATAAAAAAGACAAAGTTGGCTTACTCGTTTTTGGTTCTGAAATAACAGAAGAAGCTGCTCCTACTCTCAACTTTCCTCTTTTGCTGAAAAAGATAACTACGATACGAGCAACTCGTGAAACGAATTTTGCTCTGATGATAGAAAAAGCCATCCTGCTCTTTTCTCATCAGCAGGGCACAAAACATCTTGTGATTTTGACTGATGCGCAGCCTACTGTAGGTGAAGATCCGCGTAAAAAATCCTTGGAAGCAGTTGCTCAAGCGCGCGTGCATGGTATTACCATCTCTTTGATTGGTATTTCTCTTGACAAAGATGCTGCACATTTTGCAAAAGATCTCACTGCTATAGGTGAAGGAAAACTCTATCTTGTCAGAGACCTTGCAGAAATAGGAGGTATTGTCTTGGAAGATTATTATAGCGTGGTGTGATAATTTTTTTAATTAAACATTATCAAGATCTCTTTCCAATCCTGATATAGTTCTGTAACATCGATTAAGTTCTCCACTTTGATCATATCTCACTTCAACTCTACCTGTTCTTCTATCTTCAATAGTTACTACCTTAAGCATTCCTCCACCATTCTTAGGTTGATAAAATCTTATTCTCGTAACTAAATACCCTGTTCCACTTGTTCTACTATATTCATGTTCATATTCAGGTGCCATTGTATATACTCCTTGTCTATCATTATGAAAAATAGAGCTTATTAAACTAAATTAAACCTACATATGTAGTAAAAAGTGAAGCTTTTTATAGTAACTCTTCTTTTAGAGTCAATATGTGGATTGCAAAGTTTAAGGTTTGGCATAAGACATGCAATATACGACCTTTATGTAAAAAGTATCATGTAACTGATTTTGTTTATATATTAAAATGTTGGACAGAAAAAAACAAATTTTATTATACACAGTTTCATATCTTGCAGGGCGGGGAGCAAGACAAAAAGAAATTTGTCAGAGATTTTAAAAAACAAAAAAATGTGAAAAAAGCCGAGTATGAGGATGGATGTCTTTTTACTTTGAGAGAAGAATTATTAAGTGAATCTATAGATCCTGCTTTTGATCCTCAAATTATTCAGATAAAACCTGTTATACAAAGAATAGATGGGTATGAAGACTGGGAAATAGCATCGTGGAATAAGAAAAAGCTAATGCAAGTGTTTGATATTCCTGTTTATGATATTAAAGTGAAGTCTATCAAAAAATCAAAAGTTACTGATATTATTTTACCACATATTTCTCCAAAATTGTCTCCCAAACAAAAAGAAGCTGTTGAATTAGCTGTGAAAGAAGGATATTATAACTTTCCAAGAAAGATTTATTTGGAAGATCTTGCGAAGATCGCTAAAGTAAGGAGAGAAACATTTCAAGAGCATTTGCATAAAGCAGAGAAGAAGCTTATTCCTTTTCTAACAGAAAATAAATAATCTCTTAAGAACTCATCAGAGCTTGAATATCTATTTCAATGTCATGGGTTCTTGGCTTCTTTTGTTTCTTCAGGTTATGAATAGCGTAACCAAATACTTTTTTTGTTTTTTTATGTGCTAATTATTATTTCTTTTGAAAAGATAACGCATAATTACCTTTTCCATCTATCCTTTTTCCCAGTAGCCATTTCCATAAAGGAACTTCATGAATCATATCCTTCATTCCAAACCAGCTTTCCTTTTTTGCTCCTTCTTTACTCTCTGTGATGATGGTCAAATTTTTACATTTTAATAATCTTCCTGCTCTGAGAAGCGCACTGACTTCCCTTTGCCTTGTCTTATGATCTGTACTCTTATAACATACTTGAATCAGTTCTTTTACTTTTGTTCCTTCTTTAATAACAAAGTCAACTTCTTCTTGTGACGGAGATTTCCAATAATATACTGAAATGTGTTGTTGCATTGCCATTCTTTTTAATTCAATCGCAACCGTATTTTCATATACCCTCCCTAGATCCTGGCTCACTTTGAATGCTTTGGCATTGATCAAACCATTGTCAAAGCAATAGATCTTTTTATTAGATGATATTTGCTCTTTTACCTTAAAAGAAAATTTATGCAATTCGAAGAAGAGAAATGCTTCTTCCAAATAGCTAATATACTTTTCTATCGTATGGGAGCTTTTGCATTTTGTTACCTTACTTAACGTTCCATATGAAAATTCTTTTGCAATATTTGAAATAAGATAGAGAGCCAAATCTTCTATACCTGTTATGAATCGTATATTAAATCTTTTTATGATATCTTTGTAGAGAATTGCGTTAAACAATGTGGCTGCTTGATTTCATTGCTTGTAAGCTCTTTTTTTTCAAGGGCAATCATTTCCCTAAAAGAAAAAGGAAAAAGCACTATAAGCAAGTGTCTTCCTGTAAGGTGCGTTGCCAATTCTTTACTGAGCAAATTTGCATTACTTCCTGTAATAATAAGGTTGTAATCCTGTCGTTGCATTCTATTGACAAAGAGTTCCCATTCTGGCAGGTTTTGGATTTCATCAAAGAGTAGATATTCAGGGTTTTTATAGAGGCTCTTTATCGTATCAACAATCTCATCATAATCCTTTACATTTACTAATTTTTCATCGTCAAAATTAACATATCCAAATGTTCCCAAGCGAGCGAGAGCATGCATCGCAAAAAATGATTTTCCGGCTCTTCGAGGACCTATAATTACTTTAATCATGGTATTCTCGAATTTCCTAGAAGATATCTCTCTTTCACCGTATGGTTCTTCGAGTTTTTTTTCGAGTTCTCTTTTTTGCAGTATTAAAGCATCTCTTATCATTTTTTTTATAATGCATAATTTTTAACAAAATTTTGTATTATAATGCATATAAACAGCTATTATTTATAAAGCTTTCGTTTTTTCTGAGAACCGAGCGTATTCATAAGATCTTGAAAAATTGTTTTATACCCTCTTTATTATTCCTTTCTCTGCATCAACTTCAACGTATTCTCCATTTTTCAATGGTGTTTTTCCTATTCCGACGATGCAGGGTTTTTTTAATTCTCTGGCAATGATTGCAGCGTGGGTTAAAATTCCTCCTTTTTCTGTAATGATTGCACTTGCTTTCTGCATCAAAGGAAGGTAATCTGGAGAGGTCATTTCACAGACGAGAATGTCTCCTTCTTCAAACCCTTCTTGTTTTGGATTGGTAATGATGCGTACTTTTCCTTGTGCTTTTCCTGGTGATGCGCATTGTCCTTGTGTAAAAAAGGGTTCATAGAGGTTTCCAAGAATTCTATTATAGTCTACAAACCATAATCCATAATCTTCTGAAGCTACGGTTTCAAAATATCCTTTAAGGTAGTGCTGGACAAATTGTGCTCCTACTTCTCTTTGTATCTTGTCCCTCATTTCCTTCTGCTCTACTTTGAGGTGGTTGATGATTGTCATCAGATGATTTTTCATGTCTTTATTCTCTTCTTTCAAATATAATTTTTTAAAATCAAATGAAAAAAGGGAGGGTTTTGCATGCTCATAAAATCCTTGGGTTAGTTGATAATGTCCTCCTTTGATGATTTCTCCAAAAATTCCTTTTTCTCCGACGATAAAAATAGTTGACCACGTGTTCTTTTTTGCGTGGGGCAAGAATTGTGCTTGATACTCTTTATGGGCAATTTTTTGTTCACGGAACCAGTGCATGACTTTTTCTACGGTATATCCTCGTAATCGTAGTTTGGGCATGTTCGGATTATGGGGTATAAGTCGGAGTGAGCAAATCTCATCTTTTTTTTCTTCAAAAAATGTTAAAAACACAGGAGTTTTATTGAGCAGATCTGTTGCTTTAAATTTGATAGGCTTATCATACGGTAATCCTATGAGTTGTGAGAGCTTTTCTAATCTATCTCTTTTCTCATTGTCTTCTTTTCTCAATAAAGCGGAGTCTTTGTGCTGTACGTGCTCAAACCATTCTGTAAGTGAGATTTGATTTTTATAAAAATCCCCTAAGTTCATAGTTTCTTATTTTTTCTTGTCTTAATAAAACTTATTCTTTCTATCTCTTCTTTCACTCATTTTTTTCTTTTATTTTTATTATTCTTTATCAACATTTCAAAAAAAAAATGAGAAAATATGCTATATGACAGAGATAAAATGAATAAAAGATATTAAACGAAGAGATATATGAAAAAATAAAAAGTGCGGATAGTGATCTATACTAGGACTTTGATACGCTATCTTTAAATAGATCCTTTTGTTTTTTATCCTTATGAAAATTCTCGCTTTTACTGATCCCCATACGTCTGAAAAACAATTGCAAAAAGTCAAGGAAAAAGTAGAGAAAGAAAACCCTGATATGATCATTTGTTCAGGAGATTTCACTATTTTCACTCGACAAACAGAAATGATGCTCAAAAAATTTCATGAGTTAGGAAAGCCTTTTTATTTTACTCATGGTAATCATGAGGATGAGCAGGAAGTAAGAAAGCTTTCAAAGAAATACAGCAACCTTCATTTTTTTCATAAGGAAACTTGTGTCATTCAAGAAATTCTTTTTTTATGGTACGGTGGTGGAGGATTTTCCCAGACCGATAAAAAATTTGAAGCCTTTGCTCCTTTTTTTGAAAAGGAAATGAAACCCTATGAAAAAGTGATCATGATAACTCATGGACCTCCTTATCAGACCACATTAGATCCGATCGTGGGGGAGCATTGTGGCAACATAAGCTTTAAACAATTTCTTACCAAACATGCACAGAAGATTATTCTTTATCTCTGCGGGCATTTGCATGAAAACTTTCACAAACACGACAAAATAGGAAACTGCATTCTTATAAACCCAGGTCCCGATGGAGAACTTATTGAGATTTAGCTAACTTCCAGAACACTTCAAACTGTTGTTTTGCAATGTCTGCCAAATGAGCATTTCTTTTTACAATAACATAGACAGGGGTTCCATATAAAATCTCAATGACAATATCTTGATAGATTACTCTTGCTGTTTGTCCTATTAATTCTTTTTTTATAAAGCGATACTTTGCTGTTTTAGCATAGGGGAGTTTTTTTGTTCCTCTCTTGATAATAATTCTTTCTCTAATTTTTTTCCTTTCTATATTCTGTAGTGATTTTCGTAAATAAAGAGGATCTGTCTCTTCCATAATGTCTTCATTTAATCCAAGGTAGAGTATTTCTTGGTTGGATTTTACCTCTGCTGTTATTTTTTTATGAATGTTTCTCAGTGCGTATCTTCCTTTCCATACTTCAACTTGGAGCTCTTCTTTCTCTCTTGATTCTTGTTGTTTTAAAGCTTGCAAGGTTTTTTTTAGCATTTCTACTTTTTCTTGTTCTAAAGATGTTATCTGATTCAAATCTATTGCTTTGAAATGTTTTTTTCCATTTACACTTATTTCAGAAAGATAGCCTTTCTCAAGAAGTCTTTCTAACGCGTAGTACACATAAGGTCTGTTTAATCCTGTGCCTCTTGCTATGTGAGTAGCACTTATTGTTCCGTTTTTTATTATCGTCAAAAAGATATCTTGTTCATTCTTTGTTAATCCAAATTCTTCCAAAATCTTAAGATCCATAGCTCTTCTTTACGTTGGCTCATATATAAAACTTTTGTAATAATTAGTACAACACAATTTTAAGTAGCTTCTCCCCTTATTCTTTTTCATGACAACTGAAAGTTTAGAAACGACTGTGGATGAATCACAACAAGGATTACTACGTCGCATCTATACTGAAGAATGGGCAACGATGGGTAATCATCTCACTTCAGTAGGTATCTCTTTAGGAGCATCAGCAGGTTTTTTTGCAGGAGCACAAGATTCATTTACTTCAGACATAGAACTAGCAGCTGCAACCTCCCTTGTTGATGTCAGTACGTATTGGATTTCTTTAGTCTCTCAATTAGCATTTAGGGATCGCAAAAAAATGCGAAATTCCGACGGGTCTTTTAGTTTTCGTTCTTTAGGTAAAAAAATGGGAGAATATGGAATCCTGAGTGTTTTCATGGAAACTCTTTATCTTGTGGCAAGAACGTATGCTCAATGCCGTTTGCAAAAGGAAGGCATGGATCCTACTACAGCATCCACTATTGCTCAAAGCACTCTTGCAGGAGCTTATACGTTTATCCTTCCTCCTATGCGTTATGCTCTACGACAGTGGTCTGAGAGGTGAAACTATGAAAAAAACAATTATTGCTTTAGCTGCTTTGGTTCTTGCTGGCTGTGCAGATACCAACAAACCTCAACTACATTTCTCTTATCCAGACTTAATTCCAGAAACACGTATTATTGAACATATCCCTAGTGCTCATCCCACACAACTTATTGTTTATGGTGATCTCCGACCTCACGGATCAGATTCTCTTGATTATGTAATCCTTATGACGAGAAGGGAAGGAGATACCATGTGGGTAAAAGCAGAAAGTTCTGTGCTCACTCCAGAACGTCCTGATTTTTCTAAGTATCTAGAAGAATATAAAAGAAAATGGGAAGAGATTAATGGATCGAAACCCTAATAAAGTATTGCATATTCTTTTTTGTTTATGGAACCCAAGGAAGTACGTCAGGCAGTGGAAGAAAGTGATTATTATCAGGAATGGAAAAAAGATCATCCGGACGCATATCTTGTTCACTTCTTTTTTGAAGAGGGTCAATGTCAAGTAGGTTATTTTGATCCTCGCAATGAGAAAATAACTACTTTTTTTGTAGAAGAATCAAGTGTTCAAAAATCAGAAGAAAGTGAGGTTTTCAAAGAGCCTAACAAAAAAATTCAAGAACTGAACACAGAAAAGATAAAGGTTGCTCCGCAAGAAGCTTTGGGAGTTGCAAAAAAACTTCAAAGTAGAGAATATGGTGGTGAACTGGTTTTCAAGAGTTTTATTATTCTCCAACATTTGGAAATAGGCCAAGTATTTAACATTACCTTGGTTACGCAATCTATGAAAACGATTAACATCAAAATTTCAGCAGAAGATGGAGCGCTCTTGCAACATCATATTGATTCTTTAATGGATATGACGAGGATGGGATGATGCAAATTAAAATACAAAGATTGGATAAAACAATTCTTCTTCCGAAGTATCATCATGAGGGTGATGCAGCGTTTGATCTCTCTAGCGCTGAAGAAAAGCTCTTGCAGTCCATGGAAAAAGCCATTATTAAAACAGGGCTTAAAATAGCAATTCCTGAGCATTATGTTGGCTTAATCTGGGATAGAAGCGGTCTTGCAGCAAAACATTCCTTGCATTGTCTTGGTGGCGTCATTGATTCGGGATACCGTGGAGAACTCTGTGTTATTCTGATTAATCTTGGTAAAGAAGCTTTTCAGATAGAACGAGGAATGCGTATTGCACAAATGTTGATACAACCTGTTGCAACTCATGCTGTCTTAGAAGAAGTTGAAGTTTTGGATGAAACGGAAAGACAAGAAAAAGGTTTTGGAAGTTCTGGATATCATTAATCGTTTGAGTGATATTTTTTCTATCTTTTTCTTTTTATCGTTCTACATCACAAAATTCTTTTTTAAAATAAGAATCTCGAATAGTATAGGATCACTACCCTTTCTCTTCTTCATTTTTATATCTTTATTCAACAAAAATTTCTTAAAATTTCACAATGAAAAAATCAAAAATGATCGATAGAATACTAAAAAGTAAGATTTGATTCGTTACTACTGAAATTCCGTGAAGCAAAGCTTATATAGCAGAAAAAAATACTTTTTTATCAAAAGAGGTGTTTTATATGGCAGTTAGTTTTAACGCGGTAAAGAAAAATAAGACTCTTGGTCAATTTCTTGAAGAAAAAGAAGAAGGTGATGTGGAATGAATATTCTTCTTGGAAAAAATTTGCCTAGTTTGTTCTGGCGCTCTGAAGTAGAAGATTTAGTGCTCTTTTCTCCTATTTCTTTTGCGATGTGAAGGTTATATCTTCTTTTAATTTTTTTTTATCTTCTTTTTTCATAATTTTTTTGTTTGTTTTTTATCAATGTGATCTTTTTGAAGGTCATCACGGAGATTTACTCTTCCGTTGATCAGAGATCTTGCGTCGAAAGCCTTGCATGAATCAGGCTTTCTCCTGATTTTGCTCCAAGGTGATGACCTTCTGTATAATAATAAAGGGAATACTCACCATACTTCTCTTTTTTCTTCTTCAATTTTTGTTCTTACTATTTTAACAATCTCTTTCTTGGTGTCTTTTGCTGTTAGAGGAGGGTCTGTAGAAAGATAGACAACAGTGCTTCCTTTTTTTTCAAAGAGTTTTTTTAGCCATGAGCTTTCATAAACATTTTCTATTTTCTTTTGAAATGCAATATTTTCAAAGATGGCATTGTCTTTCTTTTTTCTTTTTTCAAGCCTGAGCATGGTTGTTTCTGGCTTTACTTTCATAATAATCAGTAGGTCAGGTGCATGCTCTAGGGTAAGTTTGTTTCCTGGAAGTGCTTTTACTTTTTCTAATGAAACTCCTTGTGCTGGCTGGTATACTAAGGAGGTTACAATTCCTCGTTCTTGAAAAACCCATTTGCCTTGTTGTAGGGCTGGAATAATAATTTTGGTATATAATGCTTCCCTGTCTTTTGCAAAGGCTTCTGCTATTTCCTGTGCGCTGTGTTTTTTATTTTTTTGAATGAGTTCTTCTCGTATCTTTTTGCCATATCCCACATACGTAGGCTCTGCGGAAATAATTACATCATATTCTGCTATGCTTTTAGGGTAACCTTGATCTTTTTTTCCGTATTCTCTGAGATCAAGAACTTTTTTCTTTTTTGCTGCCCATTGTTTTAGCGCATCTAATGCAGTTCCTTTTCCTGAGCCATCAAGGCCGTCAATCATCACAAAGAAGCCCATAGTGTGAGCAGCAAATAAAGCTATATAAAGCTTTAGCTCTTCCCCATCCTATGAACTATGACCTCCTTATAGAAGAATTATTTCATCTAAGAAAACATCATGGTATTAATCCTACTCTTGACCATATTAAAAATGTCTTAGGAGTCTTGAATAATCCTCACCTCTCATTAATCTGTATTCATGTTGCGGGTACTAATGGTAAGGGTTCTGTCTGTGCAATGCTTGATAGTATTCTTCAAAAAGCAGGATACTCTGTAGGAAGGTATACTTCTCCTCATCTTGTTGATGTGAGAGAAAGAATAGTTATCAATGATCAACAAATTTCAAAAGAGGATTTCTTGCGTCTTGTTCTCTTTGTTCAAAAAAAAGCAAAAGAGGTGCATACTGAGCTTACCTTTTTTGAGATCATGACAGCAGTAGCTTTTCTTTATTTTGCAGAACGAAAAGTGGACTATGCTGTTATTGAAGCTGGCTTAGGGGGTACTTGGGATGCTACCAATGTCATCATGCCAAAACTTTGTATTTTAACAAGTATAAGCATGGACCATACAGAGTTCTTGGGTAATACTGTTGAAGAAATAACCAAGGATAAGTGTGGTATCATCAAAAAAGAGTGTGTCGTTGTTATTCCTTCTGATCAGCCTGCACTTTCTCTTATTGAACAAAAGGTAAGGGAACAAAAAGCAAGTCTTCAGATCGCAATATCCTATGAAGGAAAAATTGCTTTACAAGGTAGTTTTCAAAAAATAAACGCAGGAATTGCTTTTACAGCAGCAAAAGCACTTGATATTGAAGAAAAAACCATCAAGGAGGGCTTAGCAACAGCATTTTGGCCTGGAAGGTGTCAATTTTTAGATAACAACTTTCTTGTTGATGGAGCGCATAACGAAGCAGGAGTCAAAGTGCTCGCTGAATATGTTAATTCTCTCAGAAAAAACTATTCTATGCTGACGCTTCTTTTTGGTGTGGGAAAGAAAAAAGACTATGATAAGATGATCTCTTTATTTCCAGAGCATGATGTGCTTATTGTTACTAAGTCAAGCCATGAAGATGCTCTTGATCCTTCTGAGCTTGGCCAAGGAATAGTGATTCCTGACCTTCAGGAAGCTTTAGAAAGCGCGCAAAGGCTTACACCAAAAGGTTTAATAGTGTGCTTTGGTTCTTTGTACCTTGTAGGAGAGGTTATGCATGCGTTTGAAGCTAGGAAAAAAAGAAGTTGATCTTTCTTCGCCTTTGTTGATGGGGGTTATCAATTGTACTCCAGATAGTTTTTCAGGTGATGGTACTCTTGATGTGTACCAAGCAGTATCGATGGCAGAGCAGATGGTCAAGGATGGTGCATTTCTCATTGATGTGGGAGGAGAAAGCTCAAGGCCAGGGAGTGATGTTATTAGTGAAAAAGAAGAGTTGAAACGAGTTCTTCCTGTGGTAAAAAAGCTGGTAAACAGGAAATTCTTGGTTTCTGTAGATACGTACAAAGCTTCAGTAGCAGAAGCGTGCTTGAAAGGAGGAGCACATATGATCAATGATATTTCTGGAGGTAAAGACCCTGGTCTTTGGCCCATTGTTGTAAAATATAATGTTCCTTATGTTCTTATGCATATGCAAGGTACTCCTAAGACTATGCAGGAACAACCTCATTATGAGGATGTCGTAAGTGAAGTAAAGGATTTTTTTGTTGAGAAAATTCAACAATTAAAAAAAGCAGGTGTAAAGCAGATTATTCTTGATCCTGGCATAGGCTTTGGAAAAAGAGTAGAAGATAATCTTGCATTACTCCATCATCTGAAGGTTTTTGTTGATCTTGGATTTCCTGTGCTTATTGGAGCTTCAAGAAAAAGTTTTATTGGAAAACTGACAGGTGCTGAAGTGCATGATCGCTTGCCAGGAACTCTCGCTGCACATCTCTTAGCTGTTCTTCAGGGTGCAAATATCATCAGATGTCATGATGTGAAAGAGCACAAACAAGCTTTAACGATTACAAAACATATTCTACAGGGTTGATTTTTTTATCTTTTTAATGTCCTTTTTTATTTGGTATACTTTTTCTGCGTCTCTCAAAAGAGAAGTGTCAACTTCCTGGATAAACATCTCTTCCCTATGATGATCTGACTTTTTAATTGCTCCTTTAAAAGGAACGGTAATCTGTGAATGTCCTAATAAGGTATCTTGATACTTATTCCATCTTAATCTTCCGGCAGCATTGCAGCAGACAAAAATAATCTCGTTCTCAAAAGCCCTGCAGGTGCTTACTGCATCGACCAATTTTATGTCTGAATTCTTATCATGCTGTAATCCTTTTCTTCCCGCATCCCCATATACCCAAAAGGTTGGACAAAAAACGATATTTACATCTTTCTTCATCATTTTTCTAAACATTTCAGGAAACATCATATCCCAACAGATCATTAGGCCTATCCTTCCATATCTTGTTTTGCACATGGTAATATTCTTTCCTGGCGTAATATTCTTTTTCTCTTCAGACCATAAATTCATTTTTCTATAGCTTGCTAATATTCTTCCTTTTGCATTGATATAACAGGTTGTATTGTAAAATTTTGATTTTTCTTTTTCAATAATAGAACCAGGAACAATATCTATCTTATACTTTTTTGCCAATCTTTGAAAATGTCTGGCATATCTTTTTTCTTTGTCTGCATATTTTTCATGTATACCGTCTTCAAAGGGTCCTGTAATAAAATCTTCCGGAAAAACAATAATATTTGCGTTTCTAGCAGATGCTTTTTTGATATAATCCTCTGCACGTGCTAGGTTCTTTTCAGGAGCGTATTGTGCAATCTCCATTTGAACCACTGCTATTTTGACTTTCATAAGAATTTCTTTTCCTTGATCTTTATCTATTTTTCGAATGGAGCGCGCTAATCCGCATCTGGCGCTTGTCCTACATCTCTGCCATGGTCAATGATGCCAATTAAAGCCATTTTTCCTAGGACTTTAAGAAGTACTTCATCTGACATTTGTTCAGAAAAAGCAACAGGCTGGGCTGCATCCCTTCCTATATATTTAACCTCTTCTTCAGGATGACTTTCAAGAGAGTAAGGGTCTTCAGTATGTTGGCTAGGAGCATATTGGTAAATGTCTTCTTGATTTTCCTCTGGAAGAAGGTATGGAGTTTCTTCTTCCTCTTCTTTTTCTAGTGCATCCGGTAGTTCTTTTTCCTCTGCTACTAACAGGTTTAAAGGCTGTGTTGTTTCTTCATACTCTTCGCTTTGCTGTTCTGTAACAGGGAGTTCGTACGTGGTTGTCTCTTCTTCTTTTTCTCTGTTGAGAAAGGATTGGAGAATTTCTTCTAATTCCTTAGTCAGTGTGTTTTCGTCCATTTTTTTAAACGCTAAAAATTCCACCATTCTTTGAATGGTGGTTTACTTCGTAAACCACGAAGGAATATGTGGAATTTTGGCGTGCTCAAAAACCACTATGATAGTGGCATGTCGCTACATGCCACCAATCTATGATTGGTGGTTTTTGACATTATTTTTTTTTAAAGGTTGTTTATTTTTAAAACTTACTCTTTTTGAAAGAGAATTCTTCCTAATCTGACTTCTGTTGCTCCTTGTTGAATGGCTTCTTGATACGTTTCGCTCATACCCATAGAAAGTCTTGTTAAATGATACTGTTTTTTGTATTTTTCAAAAAGATTCTTCATTCTTCTAAATTCTTCTAGACTCTTTTCTCTTGATCCTATAATCATAAATCCTTCACAAACCATATTTTTTAATTTTTGTATGTTCTCTAGCAATGTTTCAATTTCTTCTGGTTTGCATCCTTGTTTTTGTTCTTCTCCAGAAATATTCACTTGTATTAGGACTTTTCCTGTTTTTCCTTGTTTCTGAAATTGCTCATTCAATTTCTTTGCAAGTTCAAAAGAATCAACGGTATCGATAGCATTGCATAATGCTGCTGCTTTGTTTGCCTTGTTTTTTTGCAAATGACCAATAAAATGCCAAACTATTTTGGTATCTTGCAATGCTTTTATCTTCTTTTCAGCTTCTTGGACATAATTTTCTCCAAAATGAAATATACCTTGTTCGTACAGTTTTCTAATTTGTTCAACAGATCTTCCTTTAGAAGCAGCAATTATGAGAATGTTCTGTTTTTTAAGTTCTGCAATGATTCTTTTTATATTCTGTTCCATCTCTTTTCTCTTAAGGATGCAAAGAAATTAATAAAAAGGAAACTGATCACATAATGTTTTCACATCTTGCCTAACTCTCTGTTGTAAGTCTGTGTTCTTCATATCTCCTAAAATTTGGCCCATCCATGCTCCTATTTGTTTCATTTCACTTTCTTTCATTCCTCGTGTGGTAAGGATGGGGGTTCCTATACGGATACCTGATGGTCTAAAAGGTGTGCTCTTATCGTAAGGTACAGTATTCATATTTGTGCACATTCCTGCATTTTCCAATGCTATGGCACCTTCTTTTCCTAATCCAATTCCTTTGGGTGTTAAATCAATTAAAATAAGATGGTTGTCTGTTCCTCCTGTTACTAAGCGTAAGCCTTGTGCAAGTAATTCCTCAGCGAGTGCCTTTGCATTTTTTACAATTTGATGAGCATATACTTTAAACTCGGGTTGTAGTGCTTCCTTAAAGCAAACTGCTTTTGCTGCAATGATATGATCATGAGGTCCTCCTTGTAATCCTGGAAAAACTGCTCGATCGATCTTTCTTGCTAGGTCTTTTTCTTGTGCTGCTTGTTTTTCGTCCATTCCTTCTGTTTTTGCTAAGCGATCTTCTTTTTTGCACATCAGCATAGCAGCTCTTGGTCCTCTTAAGGTCTTATGTGTCGTTGTCATGACCACATCAGTAAAAGGAAAAGGAGAAGGATGTACCTTACCTGCTATTAAACCAGACACATGGCTTATATCTGCTAAAGAGTATGCTCCTATTTCTTCTGCAATTTCATGAAATGCTTTAAAATCTATAATTCTAGGATATGCAGTTGCGCCAGAGACGATAATTTTTGGTTTTTCTTTTATTGCTTGTCTTCGTATAGCATCCAAATCAAGTAACTCTGTTTCCGGATCTACGGTGTATTGTGTTGAGGTAAAGTATCTCGCTGAAAAATTAACATTATGCCCATGCGTAAGATGTCCTCCCATATCCAATCGCATACCCATAATTTTATCTCCAGGTTTCAACAATGCATGATACACTGCCATATTTGCAGGGCTTCCTGAATAAGGTTGTACATTGACATGTTCTGCTCCAAACAATTTTTTTGCTCTTTCAATAGCAAGAAGCTCAACATCATCTATAAATTCATGGCCTTGATAATACCTGCCTTTAGGATATCCTTCAGAATACTTGTTGTTCAACACACTACCACATGCAGTTAACACTGCTTCAGTGACATAATTTTCAGAAGGAATCATATTCAATACGTTTCTCTGACGCTCTTTTTCATGTTCTATCAGATGGTACACTTCAGGATCTTGTTCTTTCATGCTTCTCATTTTTTCTTCCTCTGTAAGATGACAAAATCAAATTCTTCGAATGGTTTTTTCTCAATTTCTTCCCATTCGTTCTTATTCCATTCTGGGAAAAGGGTGTCTCCTTTATATGCTTTTTTAACATAGGAAATGTACATCTTATCCACAAAAGGCAATGCTTCTTTGTAGATTTGTGCTCCTCCGATGATAAATGCTTCTTTGTTTTCTTTTTTTGTTAATGCTATTGCTTCTTGGATGCTTCTACATACCTGAATTCCTTCTTTTTCCTCCATTGATCTGCTAATAACGATGTTTGTTCTGTTAGGCAAGGGTTTTCCTATTCGTGCTATGATGGAATCATAGGTATTTCTTCCCATGATAACTATATTTTCACTTGTCAGAGCTTTGAAGTTTTTCAAATCTTCTGAAATGTACCAGGGAAGTTCATTCTTATTACCAATAACCCTTTCCGGGGTCATTCCTACAATGAGTGAAATCATTTTGTCACCACATTATTACTGGAACTGATGAAGGAACATCGTATTTTTTACGATAATCATCTATTTCTTTTTGAGCTTCTTCTGAAGTTTGCACCACACAATTTTCTGCGCAGTTTTGTTCTATTTCTTTTTTTATTTTCAGTAGATCCTCAATTAACTCTTTATAAGTATCCGGAAGCTCAGGAAGTTGGGATTTGTATTGTTCTTCAGTAATCACGACATCTTTTTCAAAAATTCCCTGTTCTTTTAAATCTTGTAATCTTTGGTATCTCTCTTCTTCTTGTCTTCTTGGATCACTAATTTTTATGCTTTTACCCTTAAATACAGATGATACTCCTAATAAACCTATGTAGCTCGGGTTATCTGTGCGATATTCACTTGGATCATGATACCTTGATGCATTTTCTAATTTTTCGGATTCTAAAGCATACACTAAAAGAATTTTTCGTATCAACTCTAGATCATTAAATGGGAGTACATTGCTCCATAATATAAGTGATTCTCTATTTCTTTTTATTAACCTAGCTTCATCTCCAAAAATACGTAGAGTAGTATATACTATTTCTTCTGGATCTTGTGTGCTATTTATAAGAGGGGAAAAAGTCACTTGATAATTCATACAAGCATTTCCACAACCGAGAAATGCACTTTTTTGTTGAAAAAAGTAGTTATATATGTCTTCGAGTTCTTTAGGTAAGTTTTCATCAAGATTCGGTTCTATCCTCACACTTTTTTCTGTGTCTCCTTTTCTTACAGTTATTTGATCAATTTCAGCTCCCTCATAATTCATAGCAGTTTCATTCACATATCTTTCCTGCAAATTAAAAAAATTTGATTCTTTAACTAACCAGTCTAAATATTCTTCTGGAGGTCCAGGAGTATATGATTTTTTTACTTCATAATCGTTTTCTTGATCATAAGAGATCATTTCTACTTTATTGTTGTTTGCTGTTATTTCTGTAACAAGACTTGGAGACCATCCATAACCATAACTCCCTCCCCTATCAGCTTTTTCATTAAGGATACCCCCCTCTAATCTATATGTTATTTCTATATTTGGTTTTGATAATTTTTGTCCTAAGGGGAGAGTACAGCCTACAAGAAGGATAACTAATAATACTATTGTTATTTTTTTCATTTTCTACACTGCAATCGGTGCTTTAATAGGTGGATGAGGGTCATACTCTTCAAGTGTGAAATCTTCAAACTTGAAACTAAAAATATCTTTTACTTCCGCGTTTATTCTCATTTTTGGCAAAGGTTTGGGCTGTCTTTGTAATTGTTCTTTTACTTGTTCAGCATGATTGTTGTAAATATGTGCATCACCAAAGGTATGAATGAATTCTCCGGGTTGCAAATCACAGACTTGAGCTATCATCATGGTTAATAAAGAATAGGAAGCAATGTTAAAGGGAACTCCTAAAAAAACATCTGCACTTCTTTGATAGAGTTGACAAGAAAGTTTATTATCTTGTACATAAAACTGAAACATCGTATGACATAAAGGAGGAGCACTTATCTTTCCTTTTACTAAACTTTGAATGTCTGCAACATTCCATCCACTGACAATGAGTCTTCTTGAATTAGGATCTTTCTTAATCATCTCTATAACATTTTTTATCTGATTGATGGTTGTTCCATCTCCTGCTTCCCATGCAGTCCATTGTTTTCCATACACAGGTCCTAAGTTTCCCCATTGTTTTGCAAAATGATAATCATTTTTTATCTTCTCAATAAATTGTTCCATAGACTCTCCTTGATACTCTTTACTTTCTTTGTAAACAGCATAAGGCCAATCGTTCCAAATTTTTACGTCATTTTGCACAAGATAACGAATGTTGGTATTCCCTGTAAGAAACCAAAGAAGTTCGTGTATAATTCCTCGTAAATATACTTTTTTTGTTGTTAAAAGTGGAAAACCTTTGCTCAAATCAAATCTCATTTGATAGCCAAAAATGCTTTTTGTTCCTACTCCTGTTCTGTCTTCCTTTTCTTTTCCTTTTTCCAGAATATGTCTTAGCAAAGCTAAATACTGCTCCATGTTACCCCCTTTTTGTTAATCCTACATGATTTATAAGGGTTTCGGCTATTTTTTTTGAGAATGATAGAATAAGGAATAGTAAATTATATATAACGAAGGGTCTAGAGTCTAGACTATGAAATGGCAAGCAAGGTATCTTCTTTATTCAGAGTCCCTGTACGCATTTTCTGCGGGATTATTCGGTCCCATATACGCAATTTTTGTTGAAAGAATCGGAGGAGATATTCTTACTGCAGGTTGGGCAGCGTCTTTATTTGCTATTGTTTGTGGCATTACCTTGTACTTTATGGGAAAGCTTGAAGATAAATTCAAAAAAGATCATTTGGTTGTTGTTCTCGGATTTTTCCTTGCTTCTCTAGGTTTTCTTGGTTATTTATTTGTAACAAAACCCTGGCATTTGTTCATCGTGCAAGCAATTCTAGGTTTTGGATGGGCTTTTGGCACTCCGGCGCTTGACAGTGTTTATTCGAAAAATCTTGCAAAAACAAAAATGGATTCCGGATGGGGTACCATGGAATCTTCCGTTCGTATCGTTGAGGGAATATCAGCATTTCTTGGTGCCATTATTGCTTCTGTATTTGGCTTTAAAATTTTGTTTATCATTATGTTCTTATTTTCTTTTATCGCATTTTTGATAACACTGCGATTCCTTAGGAAAAAAAGAAGTTTACATTGATAAAGGTA
Source organism: Candidatus Woesearchaeota archaeon (assembly GCA_018303205.1). Classification (GTDB taxonomy): domain Archaea; phylum Nanobdellota; class Nanobdellia; order Woesearchaeales; family JAGWAF01; genus JAGVYP01. Next base: position 25,173 of record JAGVYP010000019.1, on the reverse strand, counting down.
ATTTCAGCATAATATTATAATCGCTTTGCAATCAAGGGAATAAGCATTTCTTCTTCAGTTAAGCCTCCATGTTTTCCTAGCATCTCAGAAGGTTTGGGTTTGAAGGAAAACGTATACTCCTCTTTTGGAATGAGAATAAGGTCTCCAAGACGATCAGCAGTATCTTGTAAAATAGGGGGAGGTCCTAATAATCCTAAAGAGAGCACTTGTTGCATGGTCATGACTAACGCATTTTTTCCGAAATGATCTTCACAATATTTTTTTACCATTTCTAATTTTCCTTGTTTAACATACAACGATACAAAACGTGATTCTCCTGTGGGTATCATAACCAGATTTTGCATAATCTCCTGGTGTTGTAAAAGATTAATTCTTTTTTTAGGATTGACTTTAATAAAGCCATGATCAGAAGTGATCAGTATTAACGTGTCTTTTATCTTTTTATTCTCTAAAAGATCATACGCTAAACTAAAGTCAAGGCTTGCAATCTGTGCTTCTGATTCTTCACTTTGATCTCCATAGACATGATTAAGGGTATCCACAAAAGGAGTGTACACATAAGTAAAAGTTTTTTTTGTGGTATTAAGCATAATGTTTTTGCGTAATTGTGTGCACATGTGAGCAGTAGAAATATACTCCATGCTTTCTCCTCCATGATGGGTCATTTCTGATAATCCAGAGTTTGCAATGTCCTCAGGCATTAATGTAAAACCTTTCACTTTGCTTTTTGCTAAGCGATGGTATATTGTTGGAAGAGGAAAAAATTCTCTTGCTTCTACACCCAGTGCAGTATAACTTTCTTGTGCAACTGTAGCTTTAAAGCGCATCATATTGCTTATTGCACCAAATTCTTTTAAGAAAAGATTATAGCCTACAAAGCCGTGTTGGGTAGGTGCAAGAGCAGTATTCACGCTCGTTAATGCAGTTGCAGTCGTAGAAGGACAAACACTGGTCAGTGGAAAAAAGAAGTCCTTTTCCATTATTTTTTTCAAATGAAGATTTTTATTTTTCTGTGTGGTGTTGAGTAGTTGATGATAACCTAGGCCATCTATGAGAAATAAAACAACATGCTTTACTCCTTTGAACATTTCAGGGGGGAGATCTTTTATTCCAGGATTGGGAGCTTTTGCCTTGAAGTGTTGGAGTATACTATTACTGATATTGACAAGATTTAATCCGTCATAGCAAGGGGTTATCATTCCTTTGATCTTTGTCTGTTCTTTAATGTTCTTCACAAGATCTTGATGCATACCTTCTTTGTTTTGTTAAGGTATATAAAAGTTGCTTTTCGATTCTTATTTTTTGGCGGGTACTTTTTCTCTCTTCTTTATCGTTTATTTTTTCACTATGTTGTGAAAATTAAAAACAAATTTTTAACTTTTTAAAAAAAATTCAAAAAATAAACAAGAATAATAGATGATAAAATAGATATAAATGACTAAAAAACTATAAAATTTGTAAAACGGATGTTTTTTTTGCTCAAATTCCTTCTAAGAGCCAGAGCAGAATAATAAGGAGGGTATACAAAAAGGTTCCTAGAATAAAATACCCGGGTTTTCCTCTTTTTTCTTCCGGAATCTCTTCTCTGACAACGATGTAAAGAATTGCTCCTCCGATAAATGCAAAAAGAGTAAAATAGAGCATAGCGCTTATCTGAATAAAAGAAGCGAAAAGAATTCCTAAGATCGTTGAAAGACAGAGAAAAAATCTAGCGAATTTTCTTTCTATCAAGCTATGATGAATTTCACGAAGTGAAACATTAGTAATAGAAAGATGAAAAAGCAAGGGAATGAATAACAAAATTCCCTCTGTGATATTTCTCAAAGTAATGTTTACGAGGACCATTCCTACCACAAAATGGTAGACAAAAAATACCAGAGAGTGTGCTTCCTTCAATTCTTCAATCAGTCTTTCTTTTTCTTCATGCTGGTAGAGGTATTTTTCTATCAAATGGAATAGAATAAAACCGATAAGGATGTATACAAAAATAAACTTGTCAAGGCTTTCTATTCCTCCGTAAATTTCAGGCATGAGCATCAGGAAAAAATAAGCAATAGACACCCCTGCTGAGAATGAGACTAATTTTACTCGGTATTTCTTAAAATGAGCTCCAATACTTTCTGAAAAATAATGAACAACCGTGAGGATAATACCAAAAATGATCACTAAGGGTATAGGGTCTATCATAGCTGTTTTTACACTCTTACCTATATAAATCTTTCAGATCACTGCTCCAAAACGATGTTTTTATATATCCTAATTGCTAAAAATGCGTTATGGAAGAAAAATCAAAAAATCAAACTTTGTCATGCTTTCTCTTGTTGCGATCGTTGCTATTGTAGCTTTAGTTGTTCTTGTATTACCCATATCAATTATAAATCCTATAGAACAAGATACTACCGGCAAAGCATACCCTGAACTTATGCATTATGGTAGCTTAAAACCAGAATTAATGAGAGCTACTCCTCCTCCCACACCACCTCCTAAACCTATTCTTATATCTTCTTCAGCTTGTGGAATGGTATGTGAAAGCAATGATGAGTGTTCTGGTGAGTGTGATCTTTGTATAGACGCAGCTGGCAAAGAGATAACAGATGATAGCGTACCCATCATTGGTGTTGCAAAATGTCGTTCTTGGTAATGTATTTTTTATGATTTTTTTTATTTTCTTTGTAGCAATATTACCTTATAAAAAAATATAAATTTCAATAAATGAAAAATACCAAGATACGTTATTCTAGACTTCCACTTCATTCAAACTCATCGATACCTATTTAAAAACAGACTTCCTTATCATTACTATGGGAAAGAAAAATAAGTTTTTACTGGTTTCCTTACAAGATCAAAAAGCTGCAGAACTCGCTCAAGTGATTAGTAATGCTACCTGTAGAAGAATTCTTGACTATCTTTCAGAACATGAAAGCATTACTGAAAGTCAAGTTTCTCAAGATTTAGCTGTTCCCTTGCCTACTGTTCATTACAATCTCCAACTCTTAGTTAAAGGTGGCCTTGTAAAAATTGAGGAGTTCCATTATTCAGTCAAAGGAAAAGAGGTTAATCATTACAGTCTTGCTAATCAGTATATTATCATTGCACCTAAGGGGGTACATGGATTTAAGGAAAAACTGAGGAGTATCCTTCCTGTTCTTCTTGCTGCAGTAGGCATTACTGCTCTTGTCCAATGGCTTTCGCGATATTTTCCTGTTGCTCAAACCATGCAAGAACAGGTTTTTACAGAAAGTACTCCTGTAGCTCAGCAGATGGTGCAGCAAGCTGCTCAACCTTTTGTTGAGGAAGCAAGCTATGATGCTCTTCGTATGGCTTCAGAGGTTGCAGTAGAGAAATCAGCTGAGGAAGGAACAAGTCTTGTTCTTGAACAAGCAGTGCCTTCTCTAGCCCAAGATGTTTCTGATGAAATAGCAAATACAACAGGACAAGAGCTTGCTCAAGTTGTTACAAAAGAAACGATTATCCAACAAATAAGCACAGAGCCTTCTTTGTGGCATAATATTGCTTTATGGTTTTTCATCGGAGTTCTTTTTTCTTTAGGTGTATATTTACTGGTTGATTATATGAGAAAAAAATAAGATAGTGACAAAGGGGATGCTCCAGACGGGAAATGGCACTCATCAACAAAAAGAAGAGCTACACGAGAAGCTGCTAACCCGAACGATAGTGAGATTTGGGACAGAGTCTTTCAATAGAAAAGCCTTTTAAACCAGTTTTCTTTTCTTTTTTTTATGCTTGAACTGAGTGATTATGCACGGCTCTTACAGAATGCATTAAAGAAAAATGAAGTTGTTGTTATAGGTTGTACCTGTTCTGTGCTGTATAGCGGAAGAGCAGAAAGCTTTCTTCCCTTTGGAGAGCGTCTTATTATTCTTAAAGCAGATCATACTCTTTTGGTGCATCAGCCTACAGGTAATGTTCCTGTGAATTATATGAAGCCAGGAAGCAGTCATAGCATTACCTTTGATGAAGGAAAATACTTCTTGCGTTCTCGCAATCTTGAACATAAGGAGTACATGGATATTGAAATTCAAGGAGTTCATTTTTTTGAAAATAAATATCTTGAAGATGGTCAAAAGATAGCCTTGAGTGGAACAGAAAAGGATATGGCACAAATGCTTTTTGAACAGCCTGAAATGCTTGAAATGGGATTTAAACCCTTAAGCATGGAAGAACAAACCCAATTTGGTTTTATCGACCTTTTTGGTTATGATAAAAATAATAATCTCGTTGTTGTTGAATGTAAACGGTATACTGCAGATTTCAAAGCAGTTGAGCAATTAAAAAGATATGTTGAGAAAATCAAGCAAGCAAAAGGAATCTCTTTTGTGAGGGGCATTCTTGCTGCTCCTGAAATAAGTTCAAACGCAGAAGCTCTTTTACTCCAAGAAGGCTTTAGCTTTGTCGCAGTAAAGCCTCCTAAGTATCTAGAACGCTTTGATGCAAAACAGAAAACACTAGGGGGATTTTAATGGATTTTTCATTCCATACTTTTTTAAACTAAACGATTTCTGATCTTTCATGAATATCTTCCTACCTTTTTTCACTGCTTTGTTTTTCGCAGGCAGTTTTATAGCTGGAAAATACACCACCTATGATCTTGGACCTTTAACAACCTCTTTTCTTCGCTACGTTGTCGCACTCATTTTTCTATCATTTCTCATTTTTTATTATAAACCTAAACTGTTATACATACAGAAAAAACATCTTATTCTTTTCAGTCTCTTAGGAATTTCAGGAATTGTGCTTTATCACTATTTTTTCTTCAGCAGTCTTCATTATACTTCTGTTACGAATACAGCAATTCTTAATGCTTTTATTCCCATTCTTACAGGAATAGGAGCAGCATTTTTTCTCAAAGAAAGACTTACCAAGAAAAATTATGTAGGTGTCCTCTTAAGTTTTTTAGGAGTACTTCTTCTCTTAACAAAAGGAAATCTTACCGTATTACTCACTCTTAACTTTAATTTCGGAGATCTTCTCATGCTCCTTGCGGTTCTTTGTTCTGTTTTTTATACACTTCTTATCAAACATTTATCAAAAGTATATCATAGTTTTACTATCACTTTCTATGCTTCCTTAACAGGAGTCTTCTTTCTTTTCTTTTTATCACTTTTTGAAGGAGGGATAACTCAACTACAAACTATTTCGATGACTTCTTTCTTTTCTATTTTGTACATGGGTATTTTCGCATCAGGAATCGGTCATCTCTTGTTTAATATGAGTATTCATAAACTAGGAGCAACCAAAACATCAAGTTTTGTTTATACTTTCGTTCCTGTTTTTGTAGCAATACTTTCCTTTCTTTTTTTCGAAGAAATTCTCACTCTTTCTATGATTGGAAGCATCGTACTTATTGTTCTAGGATTACATTTCTTACTGCCAAAAAAAGATGCTAAAGACAAGAAACTGCTAAAGAAAAGAGACAACTTTAAATAATCATTATAATAAATCAAAATCATGTTCATCCCAAAAAAATACGGAAAGAGCAAGGTTGAAAAATGTCCTTTTTGCGATCAGCAAGCAATAACATTCAACAAACAAGGCTTAATTGTTTGTAGAAACCATATTTCTGCTCTTCTCGGAGAAATGAAATGCGTTTGTGGAAAATTTGCTGATCTCAAGACAGGAAAATGGGGTGTTTATTTTTCTTGTTTGTCTTGCGGAAATGTGAATGCAAAGAAAATCTTTGAAATCAACAATGTTATTAATCTGAACGGAAAAAATGAAAATAAAAGTCCTGAAAACATTATCCAAAAAAGAAAAAACCCGACAGAAATAACTATTAGGTCAGATGATCCAAGATACTTTAATTAAGATTCAAAAAGAAAAATTTGTCTTTCTTCGTGAGTAGCATTTTCTCCCATGATCACTTCAAGTTGCCCCTTTAAAGTATGATATGCTTGTTCAGCATTTCTTGCTGCAATTTTTATTTTCTCATCATCACTTTCTGCTATTCCTTCCAAAACAGGTTTTCCTGATTGCAAATTTAAAAGAAATTGGTCGAGTATTCTTGATAAATCTAAATTCCATTCATGATGCTTTGTAAAAATGCGGCTCATCGTCCTGTTTCCTTCTTCAATTGCACCATTGCTTGGTCTTTGATAAAGAATATTTCCATCAATTCCCAATGCTTTTCCTATTGCAATCGTCGTTGACCTATCAAAATTCCCAACAGGGGCTACTCTTGCAGCGTCATTAATCTGATCTACTGCATAAAATGCGCTAGAAATGAGCGTATAACCTGCTACAGAAAGATATCCTAATTTGTGTGCAAGATCTTTTGCAAAAAGTGATCTAAAACTGGTTGCAGCAGATGCAGGATGCATTTCCATTTGTTTTGCATACGGCTGTATTGCTTTTGTCATATCCACGGTTTCCCAGAGAACACCAAGCTGATGAGCATATGCTCCTGCTTTCGCAACCCAATCAGGTCTGGTATATCCATCAAGAGTAAACGTAACTGCTTTTACATATTCTGGGCCAACAGCTTCTACACATAATCTCAGAGCCACAGCGCTGGACATTCCAGGAGCTCCTGTGTTACCAACTCCCGGTCCAGCACTTAACATGACATAATATCCTGTAGCTAATCTGGGTGCTAAACTGTCTTTCAAGGTTTGCACTACATTTTCTGTAATTTTTCTGCTGTACTCACTCATTTTTATCAAAATCCAACACAATCTTCTTCTCTTTCTATGACAAAACCAACTTGTTTTCCTACTTGTAATGAAAGTGCATCATTCTTACCCAAATCTTCTTTTATTTTTGCCAATGCTTCTCTTGCTTTTTCGTAGGTATCTGGTTCCTTTTCTGTGTATGCCTTCACAACGCTTTGTATACTTTGCCAAACTCCATACTGCACTGCATCTTTGCCAGGCACTTGTTCTTTGTACGCTCTCCTTAGTTCAGCCAGTCTTTGTTCTACATATTCTACTGCTTCACCATAGTTCTGGTTTGCTTGCAATGGACTTACAACTCTTGGTCTTAATGCACCCCTTGTTGTCTGATACTCGAGTGCTTTTCCTACTTTGTTTATTTGCAAATAACTCTTTATTTCTGGGCTTTGTTCGTATGCCATGTTTGTTTACCTCCTAAGTTTTTTTGTATTCCTGATGCAAGATCAAGGAAAAGAATATGAGAATCTTTTTCAAAACCTCCTGCTTGCGTAAGAATGATTTTTGGAATATCTTTTGCTGCTTCAGCAATTGCTTTTCCTATTTTCTCAAAATACTGTGCTTCTACGCATAACAATCCACAACTATCATAAAGATATTGATTCACTCCTCCCGTAATAAGAAGAATATCAGTATGTTCAGGTATTTTTTTTAGCGCTTCTTTCAATACTTCAAGATAGGTTTTACCGTTTGTTCCTAATTCAAGGTTATGTTGAAAACTATTTTTCTGTGTTAGAGCATCTCTTTCATAAAGAGTAGGATCTACCTCAGGATTTACTTGTATCCCCATCAAAGTTATATTTTGTTTTCCTAAAAGAAGATGATATGTTCCATTGCCAAAACTGGCATCAATATCAAGAATGGTTATCTTCTTTCCTTTTTTTATCATTTCATTTGCAAAAATTGCTTCGTTGTTAAAATAACAAAATACTTGCTCATGATCTTTTTCAGCATGATTTCCTAATGTTCCTGGCAATGCAATAACCAATTGTTCTTTTTGTTTTTCAGCTTCAAATAAAACTGAGGGAGCTTCTAAGGCGAATGTAATAATCTCAGGAAATAACGGTACTTCTTTATCATCCAATTTTCTTATATGCTCTAGTTGTTTTGTTCTTCTTTCAAATAATTTTAGAAAATCGATGGTAGAATGTATTTCTTTTACTTGTTTATCCATCCTATATGATTTTGATATACAGTTTGCTCCTTTCTCTTTTGCGTATAATAAAATATTTCTTGTTGTTCTTGAAAAAAAGGTTTCAATAGGAAATGCTTTTTCGTTATGTAGTATCTTTACCTGAGCAAGATTTTCATGTACTGGCATTTGATTTTCTTCAAGATACCCTTTGGGAAATGCCGCTATTCCTTTCCGTTTTACTGTTTCCGGAATATGAATACCCTGTCCATGCGATTTTATGTTGAGGATGCCTTCCACTATCGTATCATCTTTTTCCGGATATTTTCCTGCTAAAAAACTGCAAAATGCTTTGAAAAAAACTTTTCCGGTATCACTACTCATACTTCTCAGATCTTCTATCGTGATAGTTTGTTGCTTGGCAGCATAGGCTGCTAAATTTTCCATAAGCGCATTTTCCATATAACTCTTATATAAGATAATTTATTAAGTATTATTCATATTATATCTTAAAATTTAAGATATATTTAAATATTAATCCTATTTTATCTACTAACATGCCTTATGAAAGCGCTTTAAAATCGAGAATTTTAGATGAAAAAGATAGGCAAATCCTTATGATTCTGCAGAAAAACGCTCGCGAAAGCCTTACCCATATTGCAAAACAAGTCCATCTTTCTATCGATTCTGTCAACAAACGTATTAAAGAAATGCAGAGGAAAAAAATATTTGAGTTTTGGACAGCTATCGATCCTAAAGCGATAGGTTTTCCACTCACTCTTGACATCAAAATTAAATTACAAAACATCACTGAAGATGCAAAAAATCAATTTATCAATCATTTAAAAAATCATCCAAGAGTTATTGATTTATTTTCAACTGTAGGAAATACAGATATTACCTGTGTCTTTATCGCCAAAAACGCGCCTGAATTCGAAAAAATATCAACAGAGATTAGGCAAAAATTTAGCCATATTATCGCTGATTGGGAAGGGATCCTAGTCTTAAAAGTTCACAAATTAGAATTCTATGACTTAGAACAGTACGATTTAAGTGACTAACTCTTTTTTTAATTTAGAGCTACTAAGAAATCTCTTTTTCATCATGTACCTATAATCTTAACTTGTCAACTGAGGTATTGAAATGGGTTCATGTATATAAGGAATCTTTTTCTTGTCTTTTGTTTTAATCTTAATAATACCTCGGTGAGATAAGTAACTCACATTACGATGCACTGCTTCATATTTTCTTCCTAATTCTTTTGCCAATTGATAAATATTCAAGTATTTTTTTTCTTTCAATTTTAGAATAATCCTCATTCTTTCAGGAGAAAAGACTTGCGCAAAAGTTTTGGGAGTCAACACTAAAGTTCTCTTTGCTCTTTCAGGATCAATTTCTCTTCTTCCAGCTCCTACATCCATGATATAGTCCCATACTTCTTCGTTATCTTTTTCATAACTTTCAACTAATCGTATTCTCATTTTATACCATCTTTAAGAAGTTATTTCGACCTTAAAAGGCAGGGAAATTTTTCTTTCTTTTAATCCTAAAGTTCTTTTTTTAAAGCTGTGAATCGCGATGCCTGTTATTTTTTCTGTTTTCTTGTCTCTTCTCTCAAAAATTCCGTTTCCAAGATTCTTGAAGTATCCTTCTGTATAGTCTCCTATCTGCAATTCTAAGAAATCTCTTCTTCATCATAGTACAAATTAAGTTCGTTTTTAATTGTAAAATCTTAATCAACAGTTTATTGTGCTACCACAAGATTTTTGACATTGATGTGAGAAAGGGAATCTTTTGGTATTCTTTTACTTACTCTTAAGAGTTCAATGCCCAAAAGATTTCCTTCTTTATCTATATCTATAATAGTAAAATCATCAATTTTTTTGTTTTTAGCAAAATTGCCTTTACGAAATTCAATATACAAAGCATCAGCATCTTTATCGTAGTTTATTTCCATGTTACAACCAGTATACGGTAATCACCTTTATATAAGTTTCCGTTCTCTCACAGGGCAATTCAATAGTGCCTCTTTCCAGTTTCTTTTGAAAATAATATTCACCGTATTCCTTTATGATTATATCTGGATGGAGGATGGCATCTATTACTTCTTCTTTCAAGATTTTTCTTAGTTCCATCCTTTCTTTCACATGGGAAGTAAAAATAATATTCATATTGTATACTACACCTCGATCCAGAACCATTCAGTGCTGTATTTGGGATGGAGATGCTGACGTGCAAAAGCTGACTGCCCATTTATGATAATTTTTTTATTCATATCAACAAGAAGGTAGCCTGCATCTAGCGGAATTTCTTCAGCTTCTTTTAGGTAATGCTTCGCATTCTTAAAATCATGATTCATAATCCTAATAATCGTATTATAATGCTCAGGAATAATTTTTATATCTTCTTTTTCAATTACAATTAATGTTATGAAAGACATTTCATAATCTTGTTTTTTAGTTAAGAAATACTTTGCGGTTATTTTTCCGAAAAGATTTCGCTTTTGTCGTTCTTTTTTCCGTCTTTTGAGTTTTTTACCGAAAAATATTCGAAAAATCCGATGTTTCTATATGCTTATATGCTTCCAATGCTCATCTCTTTTGCATGTCTCTTCCAATGTTTCTTTCCAATTCTTTCTATCATAATTTCTTATTTCTCTAAGAGTTCTTACAACTTTTACAGCATAAACTGGATCTCCCATACAAATTTCTTGACTCATGGCGACATAACGATGCTCTCCGGTATCTATCGGTACAACCCCCGCTTCAAGAACAAAATTACCATCAGCTGTTTCTTCAGCTTTACGTTTTGCGTCTTCAAGACTATCAAATCGCCATATCTTTTGCGGATATCCCCCTTCAGATCTTTGCGCGTCATCCTTTGGAAAAAAATCTGCACTAGACAAATCTCTTTCAGATAATCTTAGAACGAGAAGGACAATGTCCGAACTATCATCACAATTTTTACTTCTTACAAATACTGCGTATTGTTGTGTCAATGGATACTCCTTTTTGAAAGCAAGAATATTTTGTTGTTTAGACTCTTCGTACAATGTTTTCGCACCCTCTGTAAACCACGTATGAGATGAAATAAATCCTAATTGTGATTGAGCCCATTTTGATCTATCCAAAGAAGCTTGATGCATAGGCGATTCAGGATGTAATTTACATTCTCTCCTTAAATCATTATTCCATTGAACAAAATCATGATGTCCTAAAATCGCTAAATCAGCGTCTCTTAACACTTTTTCATATTTTGTTTTAGGTACTTCTTTCATATCTGTATTTATGATTGCATCTTTTACTAATCTGATTTGCTCTTCTGTATACTCTTGCATAGAAGATCTCATATAATCTTCAGCAAATTGAGCACCAATAGACTCATTTGCATTATATTGTCTAACAAAACCAGTATCATGAAATGCAGCCGCAATACTAACAATTAATTTATCTTCTAAAGAAAATCCTTCTCTTTCTGCAATTGCTAATGCTGCAGGTACAACAAAATCTGTAGTATGCGCTTTTCTATGATAGATTAATGATTTACCTAATTGATCTAACAATATACACGCTGATTTTTTAGCTTCTGTATAATGGGCACCAGTAATTCGAGCATTTTCTGTAATAGCCATAACAGAGTATAGTATAGGAAATAAATAAAGATCGCCTCCCCCTATAGGGTTAAGCAATACTTAGTTTTATATAGAAGCTCCTTCTTGTAATGCTATGAATTACTCCGTACTACGAGACATCGGATTAACTGAAAGTGAAACTAAAGTTTATCTTGCCCTTCTTTATTTAGGTTCAACCACTTCTGGACCTTTAACAGAAAAGTCAGGAGTAGCAAGATCAAAAATCTATGAAGTGGTTGAACGACTCATCACTAAAGGACTTGTTTCTTACATCGTCAAACAGAAAACAAAATACTATCAAGCAGAAGATCCTATTAAATTTCAAGACTATATAGACCAAAAAGAAAAAACACTTGAACAACAAAGAAAAGCTATGAATGAACTGATTCCTCAATTGCAATTGCAAAAACAATCTGCAAAAAAATCAAGTGAAGCACAAATCTATGAAGGATTCAAAGGAATAATAACCGTTGCAGAACACACGTATCTCAAATTAAAGAAAGGCGAAGAATTTTATTCCTGGGGAATCCCTACAAATCAAGAAGAAAGATATGACCTTTATTGGAAAAGAGATCACCTTCGAAGAGCAAAAGCAGGTATTACATGCAAAATGCTTTTTAATCATGGCACTCCACGTTCTACTTTGTTAAATAGAAATAGTTACAAAGGTTCTGAAGCACGTTACATGCCACCAGGTATTGAAACGCCATCATGGTTTCTTAATTATAAAGATGTGACTGCTATTTTCTTACAAAGCAAAGAAATGGTTATTGAAATCATTGATAAAGAAATAGCAGATTCGTTTAAGTCTTATTTTGATGCATTCTGGAAACAGTCTAAACCGTTTAAGAAATCCTAACTACTTTCTCTCTTGAAGTTTTACCTTTAATCAATTCAACTTTTCTTTTCAATGTTTTTTTCAGAAATTTTAGAAGTTCTTTATTTGCTTTATTGTCTTCAGGAGGAGCATGAATTGCAATTCTCAAAGCTTGCTTTTCTTCATCCCAGCCAAGAATTTCTGTTTTGGAAGAGTTAGGTTTCACAAGAATGGAAAGGGTATTGTTTTTGATGTATTGTTCTATACTCATTTTTGATTTACACTATTCATTTTTTTATGTTTATTTTATCTTTTTTTCTCTTCTTTTTGGAAGGTCATCACAGAGATTTGCTGCTCATTTATTTTCTTTTTTGGTCACCGTCTTCTCGCGTAGTTACCTTTTTGTTTCTCTATCGTTCATTCCCGTGGGGAGTATCCCCTTGAACTTCGTTGATTCTTTTGGCTTACACGCTCGACCTGAGGACGGTGACCTTTTCCAAGGCAATGATCACAATGGACTTCTTCGGCCTGCGAACGGTAATGCTTCAGAACGTATTGTTTTTGATGTATTGTTCTATACTCATGGAGTAAATCTGAACATGGTTCTGGGAAAGGGAATTGCATCTTTGATGTTGTCTAGTCCGCAAATCCAGGTAATAACTCTTTCAACACCTAATCCAAATCCTCCGTGGGGAACTGAGCCGTATTTTCTCAAATCCAAATACCAACCATAAACTGAGGGATCTTCTCCTTGTTCTCGCAGTCTTTTTTCAATTTCTTCTGCGTTTTCTTCTCTTTGTGAGCCTCCGATAATTTCTCCATAGCCTTCTGGTGCAAGGCAATCCATTCCGAGTACTACTTCAGAATTTTCAGGGTCTTCTTTCATGTAAAATGCTTTAATTTTTTTAGGATATCGTGTTACCAGTAAGGGCACATCATATAACTTGGTCAGTTTCTCTTCTTCTAGGGTACGCAAATCTTTTCCCCATTCAACGTCCATTTTACATTTTTCTTTTAAAATCTTTAAAGCATCAGTATAGGTCATTTTTATGAAGGGTTTTTTCAGTGCAGGCTCTAACTTTTTGGGGTCTCTTTCAAGTATTTTGAATTCTTCTTGGTGTTTGTCTAAAACTTCTTTCAGGATAAATTTGAGAACTCCTTCTGCATGGTGCATGACATCTTCAAAAGTGTTCCAGACCATTTCCATTTCTGCATGCCAGTATTCTGTCAAATGTCGTGATGTTTTGCTTCTTTCAGCTCTAAAGGAAGGTGCAATGGTGTAGATATTTCCTAAAGAAAAAATACCTGCTTCTGCATATAATTGCCAGGACTGTGTGAGAAACATTTCGTTACCAAAATAGTCTACTTTGAATACTGTGCTTCCTCCTTCGCAATTATTCGGAGAAAAGATAGGGCTGTGGTACAAATAAAACTTATTATTTCTAAAATACGTATCTATGGCTTGAAAAACCGTGCTCCGTATTTTGAGAATTGCTGTCATCCTTCTCGATCTGAGCCATAAATGCCTGTTGTCTGCTAAAAATTCAACGCTCTGATCTTTTTGGATAGGAAACTCATTTGCTATTCCTACAATTTCAAGGTCTTCCACATTGACTTCATATCCTGTGGGAGCTCGTTCATCTTTTTTGATCGTTCCTTCTAAGCGTACAGAGGTTTCAATTTGTATTTTGTCAATCAGACTAAACTTTTTTTCTCCTATTTTTTCTTTTTCAACAACACATTGAAGAATAGTAGTATGATCTCTGAGTACAAGAAATTTTATCTTAGATGAGCCTCGTTCGCGATACACCCAGCCTTGCAAAGCTACCTTTCCTGAGCCTTGTTCTATGGCTTCCTGAAGAGTAAGGTATTTTTTCATAGAAACAGGGAGAAGAGCTTGTTTAAAAATATTTGGATTCCAGGGCTGTTTTTTATCATTTGTTCTCTTTCTTTTGTTATTTTTTAATCTTTGGCATATCCTTTCTTTTCTGTTTATTATTTTTATAAAAATACAAACAAAAATACAAAAGAAGTGTGAGAAAGTTAAAAGTTTCAAAAATGTCAAAAATTTTCCACTAGTCTCTGAAGAGTGGCTCGAAGCCAATGGACAATTACCAGAGGAAAATTTTTGAGCATGCTCAAAAACCACTATGGATAATGGCATGTCGCGACATGCCACCAATCTATGATCGGTGGTTTTTGACATATATGAAAAAAGTCTAGAAGAAAGAAAAAGTACTTAAAAAAATGAAAAATAAGAAAAAACTAATTTCATCATAAAGAAGATCAATATACTGATAGTTTTTTAAATACTGCTCTTTCCTCCAGTATATGACTTTTGAAATCATTGCAGAAGATGGCAAAGCAAGAGTAGGTCTCTTAACAACACAGCATGGCAGTTTTGAAACTCCTTTTTTCATGCCGTGTGCTACTAAGGCTGTAGGGAAATACTTTGATGGAAAAGACTTAGAAATGTTAGGAACGCAAAGCATCATCGCGAATAGCTTTGTGTTATCTCTCTCACCAGGATTGCAGGTCTTTGAAAAGTGTAGGGGAATTCATCAATTTATGAAATTTAAAAAAAATATTTTTACAGATTCTGGGGGATTTCAGATGTATAGTGATAGTTTTCTTCTCATGACGAATCAAGACGGCGTAAAATTTAAAGACCCTATCCATGGCGGAGAAGTGTTTTGCACACCTGAAAGGAGCATGGAAATTCAATTAATGATTAATGCAGATGTGCATATGTGTTTAGATGATATGCCACGCTTAGGAGCTGGACATTCGAGATGTTTAGAAAGCATTAAAAAAACAACAGCATGGGCAGAGCGTTGCAAAACATTTCACGACAAAAAAAATGATGGCCATCTTTTATTTGGTATTAGTCAAGGCGGATTACATGACGATCTCCGCAAGCTTGCTGCACAAAAAATCTCTCAGATTGATTTTGATGGGCTTGCATTAGGAGGACTTGCTTTAGGAGAAAAACCAGAGGATATGTACCATGCTATTGATATTGCTATGAAAGAATTGCCCAAAGAAAAGCCTAAGTATTTGATGGGTATTGGTGTTCCAGAACAGATTTTGGAGAGTATCATCAAAGGAATAGACATCTGGGATTCCCGATTTCCAACCATGAACGCGCGTCACGGTTCTTTATTCACGATGAAAGGAACGCTTGATATTAAAAATAAAAGATATGAACATGATTTTGCTCCCTTGGAAGAAGACTGCACCTGTTATACTTGCAAACATTTTACGAGGGCATATCTGCATCATCTTTTCAGAATGAAAGAACCCCACAGCAATCGCTTAAACACTCTACATAACTTACACTTTATGAATGCTCTTTTGGAACAAGCAAAAAGTGCAATTAAAGAAAAAAGATTTGAAAAATTTAAAAAAGAGTTTATGCAAGATCAAAAATAGTTTATTTCCAATAGTATCCGCAATTTTTTACTAAGCTTAAGTCTTCTCTTGTTCGTGGAAAAACTCTGCAATTAGGAGGCCTTATTTGATATACACCGCATTGCGTATTCTTTTTTAAGCAAGGGCATACATAACCGAGTTTGCAACACGCACTTCCTTTTCTCCCATCGAGAGTTTCACATTGTTCTGGAGTGCATTGTCCTTTTCTTCCTTCTTCTACACCTTGAAAGGATTGAAAAAAACGTAGGGTTTTATGAGAGTGCATGTTTTACACCAAAGATCTTTATTTCTTTTTTACTTTTTGAAGCTGTACCATCTTCTCGCTTGTTATCTTTTTTGTTGATGAGTGACGTTTCCCGACTGGAGCGTCCCCTTTGTCACTGTCTCTTCTTTTTGTCTAAGAAGCTCGACCTGAGGATGGTACAGCTTCCTCTTTTATTCTTCCTTATTACTTTTTTAAGCTAATGCCTAATTCATCAAGCTGTTTTTGTGAAACAAAGGAGGGAGATCCCATCATTAAGTCTTCAGCATCCTTTGTTTTAGGAAATGCAATAACTTCGCGAATGCTTTCTGCTCCGCAAAGTAATGCAATAATGCGATCTACACCAAAAGCCAATCCTCCATGAGGAGGAGCTCCATATTTGAACGCGTTTAAGAGAAACCCAAATTTTTCTTCAGCTTCTTCTTTTGAAAAACCAAGAATCTTAAACATTTTTTCTTGTAATGTACGCTGATGAATACGAATGCTTCCTCCCCCTATTTCATGGCCATTCAAGACAAGATCATGAGCTAATGCTCTGACCTGTAAGGGATGTGTTTCCATTTTAAGAATATCTCCTTTTTTGGGACTGGTAAAAGGATGGTGTACTGCAACGTGTCTTTTCTCTTCTTCATCGTATTCAAAGAGGGGAAAGTCAAGGACCCAGAGAAAATTCCATGCGATTTTGTCTATCAGGTTTAATTTTTTTCCCAAGTGTAAGCGAAGAGCTCCTAAAGCAGTTTGGCATATAAAATGCTTCTGATCTGCAACAAAGAAAATCAGATCTTCTTTCTCTATTTCTAATTCTTTTTTCAACTGTTTTTTTTCTTCTTCAGATAAAAATTTAGCAATAGGTCCATCAAAGGTTTCTTGCATTTTGAGCCATGCAAGGCCTTTTGCACGATGTGCCTTTACTATTTCTGTGCAGTCTTCAATCTCTTTTCTTGAAAAAGAAGCAGCTCCCTTGACATTGATTGCGTAAATAGATCCTTTTTCTTCTAATGCTTTTTTGAAAATTTCAAAATTTGTTTTTTTGAAAATCTCATTGAGTTTTTTGAGTTTCAATGCGAATCTCGTGTCTGGAGCATCTTTTCCGTATTGTTCCATGGCTTCTGTATAGGTCATGCGAGGAAAAGGCAGAGGAGTATCAATCTTCAGAGCATCTTTCCATACTTGTTTTATGAGTTGTTCGTGGAGTTGAATGATATCTTCTTGTTCAACAAAGCTCATTTCCACATCTATTTGTGTAAATTCCGGTTGTCGTTCTCCTCTCAAATCTTCATCTCGAAAACATTTGACAATTTGAAAATATCTGTCAAGACCTGCAACCATAAAGAGTTGTTTGAAAATTTGAGGTGATTGGGGTAGCGCATAGAATTTTCCAGGATTGACTCTGCTAGGAACAAGATAGTCCCTTGCTCCTTCGGGTGTTGATTTTGCAAGTACAGGAGTTTCAATTTCTATAAAATTATTTCTTTGATAAAATTCCCTTACTGTTCTGAGCACGTTATTTCGTAATGTCAAGTTTTGTTGCATGCGTTGACTTCTCAAATCGAGGAATCTCCATTTTAATCTTGTTTCTTCTGTCATTTCTGTTGATCCGTCGATGTCCAAGGGTAAGGGTTCTGCTTCATTGAGTACGGTATAAGAAGAAACTTCAACTTCAATGTCTCCTGTAAGAAGTTTTTTGTTAGGTTCTGGTTTTTTCTTTACCATTCCTTGAACTTGAAGAACGTATTCTTTTTTGACTTCTGCAATGTCTTTTTTCAAATGTTCTGCGAACGCTAATTGGGTAATACCATAGCGGTCTCGTAAGTCAATAAAGGTAACATTACCGTGCGTGCGGATAGCATGTACCCAACCACAAAGCTGTACTTCTTTCTCTGCATAGTGCTTTCTTAATTCACCGCAGGTATGGGTTCTCAGCATATGTGAGGAGGATACCACACGATATATAAAGGTTATGGCTTTTTATAGGAGCAGTGTTTTATAGGAGCATGGATGATATTTCCTTGTTGCTTTTGAAGCCTGAGGTAGTAAAAAAAGAAAAAGAGATACAGCAGTACTTAGAGAAAAAAGGTTATACGATTCTGCGGAAAAAAAAGTTTTCTTCCTGGGTGTCTTTTGTTAAGAAAAAATATGGGGAATTTTCAAATGAGGAAAGAGAGGTCTATCTTTCAGGATATCAAAAGAACAAGTGGGGAACTACCTTTATTGTTTTTGTTCTTCAGCATCGTCAAGGAGATACCCTCTCTATTCTTAGAAGAGATCTGGGTCATTTCATAGGATATCAGGATACTCATGAAGATAGCTTGCGTGCGAAGTTTGGTCAAGGACAAAAAAAGAATATGATCCAGGGAAAAATTACCTTTGCTTATAATGGATTTCATTGTCCTCAGGATGAAGAGGAATTACAAGAAGATTTTGAAATCCTTGGGATGAATCTTAGTTAGTATTTTCAAACAATCGAATGAGTGAGGTATTTATTTCGTCTAAAGAGGATACCACTCTATCAGCTTCTTTGAGCTCATCTTTTTGAAAATTGCTGGTAATGCCTATACACTTTATTCCAGCACGATGCGCAGCTTCTATTCCTATCTTGCTATCTTCAATAACAAGGCATTCAGAAGGTGTTAAGCAAAGCTTGCGTAATGCGAGCAAATAGATTTCTGGTGATGGTTTTTGTTCTTTGACCTCATCCGAGCTTATGATCAATGAAAAGAAACCAAGGATACCAAGGGAGGTTAACGCAAAGTGAATACTTTCTTTTTTTGAAGATGAACATACTGCTAACTGGAGTCCATCATCAGATAATCTCTGCAAACATTCTTTTGTTCCCGGATATCCCAAGATGTATTTTTCCGGATGAGATTGTATGATTCTGTCTTTTTCTTTTCTTATTCGTGAGACATCGAGATGTTTATCCTTAAAATATTTTGAAAAGATTCTTTCTAATTTCAAACCAATAAATTTTTTAGAATAGCTTTCATCTAGAGATATGCCTTCTTTTTTGAGAATTTTTTTTAAAATAAGAAACCGTGATTTTTCAGTATCAGACAACACTCCGTCCATATCAAAGATCATTGCTTTAATCATTTTTTTACCAAAACAGGATTGTCAAAGTTTGAATTATTAATAACGATATCTTCAGGGTCTCTGCATAAGCATCTTCGTGTGAGTTCATCAATGCCCCTAAAGCGTTCAGGTGTTTGCTCATACGGTATGTTCAGACTCGCTGCCCTAAGACGTGCTCTTTCCCTTCTCACTCCTTCCTCTGCTAAGAGTTGCACCATCACATCCATGTATTGCCTTATCGGTTGTCCTGAAACCCAGACTCCGTCAAATAAAACCCATTTTTCTTGACCATTAAAAGAAACTTCAAGAACCAGGTCTTTTTCTCCTGTCTTTCTTTGATATAACCCCCTATCTGATACAGGTGTACGCTCTCTTAATTGGCGAAGATGCGTGAGCCAACGATCAGTATCTAAGGTATAGCCTTCATGCCTTCTCTCTTCCAATTGCCCTTCCTCTCGTAGTCGTGCCTCAAGAGCAAAACGTTCTGCCTTTGAAAAAAGAAAGTACATATCTGTCTCAAGAGGATGTGCATCAATTTTCTGTTCTCTAAGATATCGAGCAAACGCTTCACTAAACCAGGTTTTTCCTGCAGCATACTCTCCGGTAATACCTATAAAACGGACAGCTTCAGGATGAGCAGCATAGTGCGCTCTTATTTTTCTATAAAGAACAGTAAAAATAGGATTAGACATCTTAGAAATGAGGAATCTGCACCCCTATAAAAATCTTCACTTCAGACGCTGTGCTCTTTGCTAAAGAATATTTTTTTCATGTTTTTGATAATTCTCTTCTTTTCTATTACACGGTTTATCTTGTATTCTTGTTTGTGTTTTTTTCATATTGTTTTTGAATTTTTTTTTTAAAAAGGATAATTGGAGAAGACATAAAAGAAAAAGGAATGAAAATAATAGAAAAGAATAACAAATTTACTTTAAATCTATATTTTTTTTAGTCCATTCCACCAGGAAGTAGAAGAATTTTTTTCCAGAAGAGAAAGCAATTGTTTTGCTGTTTTGGTTTGGAGTTTTTTTCTTACGTTGTTGATCCAGTCTTGGCAACATGTATATCCTTGATCTTGGTATTCTTTTGCCTGGAATGCGCATTCCAAAAGGTCAGCGTCTTTTGCGACGATAGCTTCTTTGGTTTTAAGTTCGTGCATTTCTTTCCATAATTGCATGATCTCGTTTTTGAGTGTTGAGAAAAGGTCTTGTATTTGTTCTTCCAAAGCTTTGTGCTCTGCTTCTTTGGTGTTCATATAGCGCGCGCCTACTTTATGGGTGTCATTTAAGCGTATTTCAGGAATATCATGAAACAATAACATCTTCATGACCTTAGAGGTATTCGCACCTTCCTCTTCTGCGATTAGGTTTCCAAGAATGGTTGCTCTCCACATATGTTCTGCAATAGACTCAGGATCTTTAATGCCTGCCAGCCACCATCCTGATCTTTTTACTCGCTTTGCATTTCCCAGTTCAAAAAGAAATTTGATGATGTTTATCATTTTCTGGTTTTTTATGTTTTTTTTATCAATTTTTATTTTTGTATTTTTATCTTTCTTTATCTTATTTATTTTTATTCTTTTTTTCTACGATCATTGCGGAGATCTACTGCTCGTCCCTCGCAGGCATTGCGAAAAACAAGCTGCATGAATCACTTGTTTTTCTGGTTGTGCTCCAAGGCAATGATCGTAATGCATTTGCATGATCTGATCACGGTGTTCTTTTTGCATCATTTCTCTAACTTGGTCTTAATATCGTATGCTACGTCTTCTAATTTTTTCAGGTTCCATTTGATGCTGTCGAATTTTTTTCTGAGCTCGCCATTGCGAAAATCAAAAGCAAGAAAAGCGCCATAGATTTCATCAACCGTGTCTTTGCAAAGTATTGCCTCATCGTAATCTTTTTTAATGACGGCATTCACACCTCTGCGCATGAGTTCTCCTGTAAGATCACATAATCCCATGAGATATGATTCAGGATCTAAATTCAATGCTTTAGCAGTAGGGATCTTTTTCTCTTTTACAAAATGAAAAAAGCATAATGCTTCGCCATACTCCTGGAAAGCAACACTTACCATTCCAGTATCATAATCTTTTGGAGAAAGCAATTTCATTTCTTTTTTAATTGCAAGAACATATTTTTCCGCTTCTTTGAGATCATTTCTATGCAGACTGTAAATAATCTGCTTGGAAAGTTTAATGACTTCTCTTGACTTTGCAATTTGTTCTTCTCTTTTCTTTTCAAAGTCTTCAAGGTGTTTGGCAATTTCTTTGAATTCTTTTTGGTCAAGGATCATGACATTACAGAACAAAGAGGTGTATATAAAGATGGCGGTGACTTTTAATCATTTTTGATGTTTTTTTTATAGGAAAAAAAGAAAAATTTAGGGATTTATCATACGTCATTTTCTGTTCGAAAAGTTTAAATAGACCAGATATCAAAGAAGGGGTATGCCAGAAAATAGTGCTCTTGTAGATATTGTACAATTTTTTGATAGGCTAGGAGTCTATGATGTTATCCTGCCTTTTCTTCTTGTTTTTACTCTGGTCTTTGCTATCTTAGAAAAAACAAAAGTATTGGGAACAGAAAATGGGGAAACCAAGAAGAACTTGAATGCGATGATGGCTTTTGTTCTTGGCTTTTTTGTTATTGCTTCCTCTAAAATTGTAGAAATCATTTTTACCGTTTCTAGTCAGATTGTTGTTCTCTTGCTGCTTTCTGTCTTGTTTTTGATGCTTGCGGGAAGTTTTGCAAAACAAGGAGAAGATTTTGCTTTGAATAGTTATTGGAATGTTATCTTTATGGTTATCATGTTCTTTGGTATTGTTTTTATCTTTTTGAATGCGATCACGACAAAAAATGGCAAGACGTATCTGGAAGTAGTTTGGGATTGGTTGAGTGCGTATTGGACAAGTTCTGCTGTTGCTGCTATTGTCTTTATTGTTCTTGTCATAGCATTTATTTACTGGGTAACCTCAAGCGGTAAAAGTGGCGGTGGTGGCAGTATGCATAAATCTGAACATCATTAATGCTTTTTAGTCTTCTTATTTTTTTTTATCAATTTTATCTGTCTCTCTGTTTTATCCTCTATTCTTCTTTGGAAGGTCATTGCGGAGATCTACTGCTCGTCCCTCACAGATCTTTAACAAAGCTCAAAGAAACCTTTTGTTTCTTGAGCCCCTAGAAATGTTGCATTTCCATGGGATCTGGTAGAAACAGATGCGACATAAAGTCGCATGCACGATGCTACTCATAAATTTATGATCGTGCACTGTTTCTGTTAGTGGGCTTGAGCAAAGCGAAACCCACAAGTTTTTACCAGATTTTATTAAAAATCTGGCATGAATCGCTCGAAAATCTGATTTTGCTCTAAGGCAATGACCTTCCTGTGGGTAAGTATGTTTTTTCAATCAAAAGGTTTATATAGGGTAAGAGGTAAAAGAGTTTATTCAAAAAGGGGTAGAACATGGCATATACGGGTAATATAGGACAGGTTCTTACAAATATCGGCTTACAAGACTTATGGCTTCCTTTTGCTCTCTTCTTTGTACTTTCTTTTGTTGCGTTACAAAAATCAGGAGTTTTAGGTCATAAGGATGAAGATGCTAAAAAATATAATATTGTTATTTCTTTAGTGATCTCTCTTCTTGTTGTTGTTCCTCATATTATGGGTGTTTATCCTCCAAATTCAGATCCTGTAAATATTGTTAATGCTGCTATTCCTAATGTTGCTATCTTACTGGTTGCTATTGTTATGTTTCTTATCTTAATAGGATTATTTGCTGGAAAATCTGGTTGGACAGAGTCCATGTCTGGTTTTATTGTTCTTATTTCTTTTATTGCTATTATCTGGATTTTCTTGCGTGCTGCTGGTTATGCTCAATACGGTGGAGCTTTCTGGTCTTTCCTGGATAATTCAGAAGTGCAAGCTGTTATTGTTATTATCCTCATCTTTACTCTTATCGTCTGGTTTGTTACCAAAGAGCCTGGGGAAGGTCACTTTGGTGATGGTATCAAAAGCTTTTTTGAAGGTTTAGGTAAGGGCGGCCACGGCGGTCATTAAGGTGAGCAATGGCATCCATCCTTGATATAGGATTTTTGCAAAACTTTAGTATTCTTTTTCCTTTCTTATTAGTCCTTGTGCTTGTTTATGCAATTCTTTCCATGAGTATTTTGAAAGAAAGAAGAGCTTTAGCAGGTATGATTGCTTTTCTTCTTGCTATTATGACTTTATTTTCTCAAGTGGTTATTGATATTATTGGTCGTATGACCCCTATTCTTGTTGTTTTCTTTATTATCATTATCTTTATGTTGATGGCCTTTGGTATTTTTGGTGTCAAACCGGAAACATTGTTGAGCTCAGGTCCTTATCATAAGCATATTGGCTGGTGGACTTTTATCATTTTACTCCTGATTCTTATTGGTAGTATTACGAGTGTTTTTTCAGAGCGAGGTGGTGTTCCTGGTCCTGGTGCAACAGGCCCTTATATTGGAAATGAAACTCAACTTGTAGGTACGGGGGCAGAAGGAACGCAACAAGGTGCTTTTTTTCAAACTCTTTTCAATACCAAAGTGCTCGGTATGATTGTTGTTTTACTTATTGCTATGATTGCGATTCAAAGATTGACCATAGAAGAATAATGAATGCTAACGAGTTTTCTTTAAGTTTTTAGTTACTTCAGCGAGTTCTTGTACGTTTTCTGTAAAAGTAGGAATGACTTTTTGAAAGACTTTTTCCATTGCTTTTATTTCTGTTCCTATATTGAGTAAATTCTTATCATAGTCATTAAGTTTTCCTACCAGCGCGGCATGAATATTATCCAAATCTCCTTTAACGTCTTGCAAGCTTTGTTCTACTTTGCTTAAGCGTGTGTTAAGGTCATCCTTCCATTGTGTTATTTTCTGGAGTTCTCCTGAGAAGCTTTTCCATTTTTGGTCAATGATGGATTCTGCCATTTCTTCAAAATCTTCTGAAGGTTGTTGTAAGGGTAAGGGTCCTCCGGGAATCATTTGCTGTTGTTGTGTCATTTGTGGTGCTTCCTGCGTTGGCATTTGGCGTACTCCTCCCATAAGCTCAGCTTGGTTTAAAGCGTCATAAATCTGTGCAGGCTCGTAGCCTTGGCGTTGTAAGGTTTGTACTATCTGATTATCAGTGTAACCTTGTTTGCGAAAATTTAACACATCTTGTGTAGGAGTTCCGATTGGTTTTTCTGCATGGCTCATAAGCTCGTCATGTGCTTGGGCAGGCATTTCTCCCATCATCATTGCTTCCTGATGATCTTTCTTTTTCAGAAAGTCAAATACACCCATGCAACACCTCTTTTCTGATTTAGAACGTGCTCTATTTAAAGGTTTCGAGAAGTTTATTTAGAAGTCCTTTTCCTTTTCTAAAAAGTCATTGCGGAGATCTGCTCCTCCTTCGATCGGAGGTTTTACGAAAACAACTCTGCATGAATCGAGTTGTTTTCTGGTTTTGCTCCAAGGCAATGACTTTTTTTTTCTTGTTAAGAAGTTTATATTTTGATTCTTTTCTTTCACATATTTTGATGGGTATACTCTTCAAAAATTTCTCTTGCTATTTTTTCTACTTGCTCCCGGGTTACAAAGTTTTGGGGTTGCCAGAGTTCAGTGTATTTCATCATGACATCAACATCTTCTTTTTTTGCAGACAAACGAAGTTCCTTGATCAGGAGTAGGATCTTGTTTTGTATCTCGCTCATATTTTGCTTGATCTCTCTGATGTCATCATTATTCGTTTTGACTTCTGCAAGGAGTTTCTTGTTATTTTCAAGCATATTTTGGTCAAGAATTTGCATTTTGTCGCGCATATTTTGTGTTCTATCTTCTAACATGCGTAGTCTTCTGCTGATCGCATTTACTTCTTGTGAAAGTGCGTTTGTTTCTCCTGTCTGTCCTTCAAGTGGTTTCTTATGACTGGAAAGATCAAAGGAAATGCCTCCTCCAAAGAGTCCTTTCTTTTTGGGAGCTTGGGGTGGTGGTCCCATAGCATTTGCAAGATCAACTTGTTCTTGATTAGGTTGCTGTGCAAAGACCATGTATGTTTCAGAGGAAGTGTGGTATTTGAAGGTTTCGGTTTTCAAATATATTATTTTCTATATTTTATATTATAATATTTATTTTA
>JAGVYP010000053.1 GCA_018303205.1 Candidatus Woesearchaeota archaeon | reverse complement strand
AGAAGGAGTGCAGTCTCCTGAAGGGTGATTGTGTACAAGTATCAAAGCATTGCAACTCTCACGTATAGCAGACTTAAACACTTCTCTAGGATGTGACATGCACGAATTCAAAGTACCTATAGACACAATTTCATCTCTAATTACCCTATTCTTGGTGTCTAAGAGTAATATCATAAATACTTCCCTATCTAAATCTTTAAGTTTAGGAGAAGCGTACGTATAGACATCTTTAGCTTCTTTAATAACAAAAGAGGAAGGAGTATAGGAGCATCTTTTATTCAATTCAAATAAAGCTTTAATTTGACAAGCTTTAGCAACTCCAATGCCATGTATGCTTTGCAACTCTTTTAAAGATAGATGTTTAAGTCTATCCAAGCCAAAGGTAGCTATTAAGCGATGGCACATGTCAATAACATTCTCCTTGCAAGATCCCTGGCGTAAGATTAAAGCAAGGAGTTCCGCTTCTGACAAGCTCTCGCCACGAGAAAATCTCTCGCGAGGTCTGTACTCTAAAGCGATTTCTTTAAGTTTCATATTAACCTCTCAAGCAACGTAAATGCTTCTTTATCAAATTTGGAGAATGCAAACCATTTTTTACCCAAATCTTTGAGAGACGCGCCAAAATGATACACCTCTTTATTGTCGATGATCATAAATCTGTCATGGGCATCATCAAACTTTTTAATCAAAACAGAAGCGTATTGAGTATTATACTTTTTAAGGTCTAATTCCAGCTGCTTAGTAATATTCTTCGTATAAATTGTTACTTCTACACTCTTTTTTCTTTTAGAAAACAAAGTCAAAACAGAATCATCCACATAATTATCAATCAGAATAATCGATTTGTGCGCGCTTCTCACTACATCTGAAACAAACTGATATGCATCGAATACCTGACCATCAAAAAAGATACCTTGCTTTGGTTTCACATCTTTACTCTGAATCGCATCAAATACTTCTTCAAATTTCTTGTCATATACTATCTGCTTTTGTTCTATAGTATCTAATCTTTGAAACACTTGAGCATTTGAACTTATGAACCTTTTCATAGCGACAAATGCAGTCATGATCTGGATACTTACTCTTACTGCAGTATCACTTTTTAAGACTCCTGAAAGCATAGCCACTCCTTGCTCTGTGAAAGCATAAGGCAAGTATCTCCTTCCTCCTTGTTTTGAGGTGCCATTTTGGAACTTCAAGTCATCTGATTTTTCTAAGGTCATAAATTGTGACATTAAAGAACTTGAATTTTTTGAGGTCGCAAATCGCGATCTCAAATAGCTAACTTCAGAATCAGTTAATTGAAACATGAATTCTGTGGGAAATCTCATGCTATTTCTTTTAACTTGTTCATTTAATCTTCTTGTTTTTACATTATAGAGCTCAGCTAAATCGCTATCAAGCATGACCTGTAATCCACGAATGGAGTATATTTTGTCTTTAATCTCCTCTTCTTTTAAAGTTGTTAATCGTTTTTCCATGTTTTGCTCTAAGGTTCCATTTTAGCACCTTAAAAATCTTTTTTTCTGATCACAATTTGTGACTTCAAATTACATATTTCTAGGAGGTATCACATTTTGTGAGACCATAACATTACAGATTTCACCTTACCACATTTTATAAGGTTTAGTCTTAAAATAGTTATCTCAAGAAAAATCGCAAGGCTTCCTGAAAAACTGAAAACTTTTCAAGAAGGATATATTTCTTCGCAAATATTGCGGATTTTTAGAAAAAAATTATTCGTTGAAGCATTTATATGTTTTCTAAGACTTCTTTATAGATGGGAAAAGTATCCACTTCATGGTTATCCAGCCATGCACCCCATTCCCTGAAATATTTAGAAAGTGTCGTTTTTCCCTTATTCTCTTTGTAATCCCTGAAGATGTGTCGTTCTAATTCATCTAATTCGTAATCTACACTATCAGGAGCAATTTTTTCATTTTTGGCAAGTTTTAGGAAGTATGCTTTAAGAAAATCAGTAAAGTGTGTTTTCGCCAGTTTTTCAAAGAAACTGTTAACTTGGGCAAGGCTGGGTTTTTCTTTTTTCTTCAACCCCCTGCATTGTGTCATATGCGTCAAAATACTACCTTTCTTATACTTGACTATGGCAAGCTCTGCAAGTCCTTTCCAATCAATGAAATAATGCCTGTAACGCCCTTCTGTTTTGGCTAAGTAGATCAAATATGCCTTTTCCAGCCTGTTCAGCTGTGCTTTGACTGCAGAAGAAGGCATATCCAAGCCTTGAGCAATGTCACTGGGAAAAATTTCACCCCCACTTCTGCAGATATAGAAAAATACTTCGCTTGTTCCAGAATTTTTAAGTGTGTTTAAAGGCGTTGTTTTCTTGACCATAAGGAGATAAATAACTTCAGCTTTATAAATGTTATGTTATTAATAATATTATATTATTTTTTAGGTAAAAGGGAAAACTTTAAATATAAGCGAATAACACTTAGTGTATGTCCTATGTACGATCGTTTTCAATATTAAATGACAGGTATATTACTGAAAATTTTAGTTACGGATCTGTTAGAAAGATAACAAAAGATATAACAGGAGAAGAAGATAAAGCAGTCAAAATAATAGATAATGATGTATGGTTTGATAGCATTATCGTTATAACTAAAAATAATAAGATCTTTTATAAGAGACATGGTAATAGATTAAGATCAGTAGATTAAAGAAAATTGTATAAAATTAAAATATGGAGAAATGTAAAAAAATGATACCAACAATAACAGACAACATTGACGCAGAAAGATTTGTCTTAATGAAAGACCTGCAAGAAAGCATAGCTGAATTAAAGAAATATAATAAAATCTCTTTTGAGTATCTTGTGAAAAATCTCAAGAGCAAGAATTTCACAACCGTTACTGAATTCTTCTTACTTTTAGAAGAAGTCGCAGAAAGAGAAGACATAAAATTAGATATTGATATGGACGAACACATTTCCTTTGTATTAGATACCGTGATAAGCAATGACAGAAAAACAGAAGAGATAGAGAAAAGAGAAATGCTTAATGACATCGGAAAAGGAAGCTCTGCTGATATAATCCTCAAAAAGGCAATGCAAAGAGGTTTACAGGAAAAAGAAGCCGAGAAGATCTTGGATAAGCTAAAACGTGCAGGAGACGTTTTCGAGCCAAAAAGAGGAATTATAAAAAAGATATGATATGGACATAAAAAAGTGAAGAATCGAAAAAAATGAGCAAAGGTATACATATGACAAAACTTATTATTTCGGATAAAATTGATATGAGACAGCATATTTCAGCAGATGCTATAAAGAAAGCAATACAACAATTGAAAGAAGAAGAATGGAAAATAGCATCTTTTAAATATTTTTTACAATTATTAAAAGGAACAGATTTTGCTACGGTAGACGAATTTTTCAAGGTACTCTATGCTATCGGAGAACAAGAAGGAACTCATTTTGATATTGATGAAGAAAAACAGAGAGGGAAAATTGCTGATACTTTGATACATGGAGAGTATAAAAAAAACGAAAAAATGAAATAAGGGGCGTTGCCCCTTATTTCATAGAACCGTTTATGAGAAAAATAAAATAGTACATATTTACTAACAAATTATTAAAGAAATACGGAGAATGAACAAATGAAAACCCTAACCAAAGAACACGTCATTGACATAAACCAAAAGCTCGGAAAAGAGTTTAAGACAGAGTATGGTTTAAGTACAAACAGATCCAATCTCGACTATGCAATTTCATTAGAAAACAATCCTTACAAAATGGCAAAAGAAATATTACGGGGACATCCTTTCATAGATGCAAATAAAAGAACCACTTTTATGGTGTATATGCTTTTAACAACAGATAAAAGCTTTGAAGAGATCTTAAAAGACTTTTATAACCTATTTCAGAACTTGGCAAAGTAAAACAAATTGAGATAATTAATCATCCAATTCACAAACTTATGGATTTTTTCTACATCCAACTTATCGCAATCAAAATGATGCTTACCACAATGACACTGCTATACACTATTTTGTTCCACTCATACACTTTCTTACCATCAAAAGGGCCAAAAGGAATTAAGTTAAATAAGGCAAGCCAAGCATTGATCTGTAACCCATACGTTCCTAACGTTTGAAGAATAGATTCACTTTGCGAAAAAATAGCAAGTACCCAAAAAAGAATTGCGGCAACAACATTCGTAGCAGGACCAGCCAAGCTTACAATGCCATGCTGCCTGGTTGTAAGAAAAGGACCATGAATCATCACAGCGCCCGGTGCTGCAAAGATAAAACCGGTAAAGCTCAAAACAAGAGCAAAAAGAAGCATCCTCATATCAGCACGAAACTCAGCCCAACAACGATACCTCTGAGCAAAATACTTATGAGCAAGCTCATGAAGAACAAAGCCAATACCTACCGTAACAAGAGCAAAAGGGATAGCTCCCCATAAGGCAGCACGAGGACCTACCATAGCAATAGCAAAAGCTAAACTGATAATACCCCACGCTTGAAGCAAATGTAAGACTTCTATTTTTGAAAACTGCATAACCTCCTTTTTGGATTATACCTATAAAAAGCTTATCATTTTTTAGCTCATACGAAAAAAATCGCTGCCTTGTAGCAAAACCAGAACAGATTTTTTATAAAAATCTGGTAAAAACATATGGGTTTCGCTCCGCTCAAGCCCACGAGCATAGCACGATCATAAGTTGGGTAAGAGCGTGCATACGACTTTATGTCGTATTTGTTTCTACCAGATCTTTATTGTTAAAGATCTGCTGAGATCAACGGAGCAGCTAAGCTACGCAACGACTTTTTAAGAGAATCATAAATTTATAGATAGAAGGGAAAAAGTTTATAAAAACCAAAAGAAAGAAAAAAAGATATGCTGTCTGGAAAAAATATGCCCATATTATTTGCTGTGTTATTAGGAGTAGGATTACTCGAAGAAGTAATTATAGTTGCCTTAGGAAATCTTGGACTTCCCAGCTATCAGGAAGCACTAATCATCATGCTCTCTATTGCCCTAGGCTTTGGACTTGCTGTGCAAGGCATTTATCCCTTCTTAGAAAAAATCATGTTCAAATTCAGAACAAACTTTAAAAAACGCTCTGGAATCTTGGGACAAATAGCGTTTTATCTTTTTGTCTATGCTGCACTCTTTATTGCATATGATATGATGATCACAGGAGGTTATTTCCAATGAAAAGCAACTTTAAACTCTTCAAAATATTAATCCTTTTCCTTCTCGTGCTCTATCTTATAGGAGCACTAGCACAAATGAAATGGCATCCACTGGACGCACTAAACTTCTGGATGCGAGTGTTAGGAATAGGATAACAGAGTTTGTGATATAATTTTTAATTTATTTTAAACGCTAAAAATTCCACCATACTTTGAATGGTGGTTTACTTCGTAAACCACGAAGGACTATGTGGAATTTTGGCGTGCTCAAAAACCACTATTGATAGTGGCATGTCGCCACATGCCACCAATCTATGATTGGTGGTTTTTGACATTTTTCTGTAATCAATTTATGTGTATATTTATTATTCTCTCATCCTTTTTTATCCATTATCCTTCTCTTTTTTCTCTTCACTCTCTTTCTATATCTTTTTTATAAAAAAGGATGAGAGAATAATAAATATACGAAAAATGGTATAATGGAGAAACAAAAAAGATCAGAAGATCGTAAGATATATAAATAAGACCAAAAACTATTTGTACGAATGAGTGAAGACAAACAAGAAATCAGGATCGTGCCAGAAGGCTGTCCGTTTTGCAACGGCGAAGTACGCGGCAATGAAAAGATAAGATTCTATTGCAAGAATTGTAACGTGTTATTAATGGTGTAATTTCCTATTCAGTTATATTTTTTAAATTTTTCTTATAAAACAAAGATAAAGCATAACATTTTAAAAAAAATAAAAAGACAAGAAATTAGAATCCAAACATATTTTTTTTCTTTTTTACGTTTTGATCAAATTTTTCAAGTAATTCCTTTTGTTCTTTAGAAAGCTTAGTAGGAACTTCTATTTGGATCGTTACTAATTGATTTCCACTCCCATAACTGCGCAGATAAGGTATTCCTTTTCCTTTCATACGGAAGACTGTTCCTGGCTGTGTTCCTGGTGGTATTTTCAAAGTTGCTTTGCCTTCCAAAGTAGGAACTTCTATCTCATCACCCAAACAAGCTTGAGTAAAACTGATAGAAACTGTAACAAGAATATCATTTTCGTCACGCTCAAAAACGTCATGCTCTTGAATGTGAATAACAACATAAAGATCTCCAGAAGATGCACCGCGTTCCCCTGCTTCTCCTTCTCCTGTAACGCGAAGCTTTATGCCTTCCTCAACACCTGCAGGAATTTCAATAGTAATGTTCTTACTTTTATTAACACGACCTTCACCATCACAAACAGAACAAGGATTCTTCAACTCCTCACCCCTTCCCTGACATTGTCTACACGTCATTGTTTGCTGAAACATACCAAAAGGAGTTCTTCTCGCTTCCTGAATAACACCCTTACCATGACAATTTTTACACATGACAAGATCCGCATCAGAAGCCGCGCCTTTTCCATGACAATGATCACAAATGACTAATTTAGGAATGACGGTTGATTTTTTTGTTCCTGCAGCAGCTTCTTCCAAAGTAATGTCCAAGTCCATACGAAGATCTGCTCCTCTCTGTGAACCACGTCTTCTCGTTCCTCCTCCAAACACATCACCAAAGAAACTTTCAAAAATATCCTCAAACCCAAACCCTTCACCCATACCAGAAAAACCTTGAAACCCTTCACCGCTACCCATCCCTTCTGAGGTTCCAAACTTATCATAATGAGCTCTTTTCTTGTCATCAGTCAAAACAGAAGCTGCTTCATTGATTTCCTTAAACTTTTCCTGAGTATTAGGATCTTCCTTATTCAAATCAGGATGGTACTGCTTTGCAAGCTTTTTGTACGCTTTTTTAATTTCTTCCTTGCTTGCTCCGCGTTCAACACCCAGAATCTTATAATAATCCTTTGCCATATCACTCACGTACCTGCTTTCTTTTTAAAGGTTTTTGTACTATCAGATCTAGCCAGGTTATTCGTTCATCTTTACGCTGTTCAATATTCTCATAAAAATGAAGAAGAACAAAACCTGCTTTTTTCATGAGTTCCTTTATTTCCTCAGGTGAAAAAAAAGCAGCAAACTTAAGAGAAGTTTTTCTCATTTCAAAATGTTCACCCTTGCCTTCTTTCACGCCAACCCAAAGTTTACCTCCCTGTTTAAGCATCATAAAAAAAGATCGCAAAACAGAGGGGATTTCTTCTTTTTTCAAATGCAATAAAGCTGCATTACAAATAATATGATCAAAATGTTCTTTGGGAAAATGAAGTTTCCTCATATCCATGACATGAAATTCAATATCAGGATGCAATGATTTTGCTTTCGCAATCATCTTTTGAGAAAGATCAACGCCAAGAACTTTTATTCCCTTTTCTTTGAGCAAAGCAACATCTCTTCCAAAAGCACAACCCACATCAAGAAGAAGATCGCCTTTCTTAATACTTGCATCCTTCAAATAAAAATGATGATCCTTATAGTTTTTTGTTCCTTCATAATACTCTTCTGTAAAAGTATCATAAGCATCGACAGTTACTTTATGCACATCTTGATTAAAATTCAAAAGAATCTCCGGAGAAACTCCTATCAGAGAGAAGATTTCTTTTTCATCTTCTTCCAAGACTTTTTTTTCTTTTTCAAAATTATGAACTCCAAATTTTAGGATATCCTCTTTATAGCGTTCAAAACCATCCTTTAATCTTTCAGGTAGTAAAACAACTTGGTCTCCTAACACACGAGCATCTGCATAATGTTGGATTTTCTCTTCCCAAGTACGCTCCTGAGCTTTTTCAACAACACGACGATGATGACTCGCGTCTCTGAGCAAAATGGCAAGTTCTGGATAATGAGGATGCAGTTCAGCATAGACTATTTCACGTTCGTGCATTCCTTTGTATTTTTCTTTTAATGCTTTCCAGGATGCAAGTTGTTGTTTTGTGGGATTTTTTGCCTTAAACTTTTTATCTGCTTTAAGCTCATCCAAGGTAACAAACTTAAACAGATCATGCAAAAGACAAGCACATTCTGTAAGTTCCACATCAATAGGAACTCCTTTCTTTTTTAACTCAACCGCAAGAAAAGTTCCTACCTGTGCAACCTTTTGACAGTGCCAAAGAAAATTATCAGGAACCTTATATCTAGCAAAAAGTCCTTCACATTCCTGAATACTGGGAAGTTTCATGAAAAGTCAGATCATATAATTCATTTTTCCTATATTCTTTATTTTATATTCTTATTTTTGTATTTTTTATTATAGTTTTTCTATCTACCTTATTTTTTAAAATTTTATAGTTTTTAATGTCCATGTCGTATTTTTTGTAATTCTCTTTTTTTATTTTCTAGTATTAGTTTATTTTAAAATTCTTTTTTATCGTCTATTATTTAAATTTTTGTCTTTCTTTTATTTTTTTAAAAAGATATGATAATATAAAAAAATTATTTGTCTTCATCAACAACTTCGGCATCTACAGCTTCATCATCTTTTTTTCCTTTTTTGCCTTCTTGATTTTTTTCAGCAGAAGCTTTTTGATACATCTCCACAGCTGCTTTTTGTGCTACCTCATTGAGCTCATCTAATCTCTTTTTCACTGCCGCAATATCTCTCTTTTCAGGCTCCATGCTTTTTTTGAGCTCATCAAGTTTCTTTTGGATAGCATCCAATTGCTTCTTATCTACCTTTCCTTCCATATCCTTCATGCTTTTTTCTGTCGTGTAGATAATACTATCTGCTTGGTTGATGGTTTCAATTTCCTCTCTCCTCACTTTATCTTCCGCTTCGTGCTGCTTGGCATCTTCCTGCATCTTTTTAAGATCTTTATCGCTCAGATTAGAAGATCCTGATACGGTAATCTTCTGTTCTTTTCCTGTTCCCAAATCTTTTGCAGAAACATTGACAATACCAATCAAATCTTCCCAAGCTCTTATTATCAGCAGCCATTGCACGCTCACCCTGCAAAACATTAATCGTTACCGCAGGCTGATTATCAGATGCCGTACTAAAAACCTGACTTTTCTTTGTGGGAATCGTAGTGTTTCTCTCAATCAACTTGGTAAATACACCACCCAAGGTTTCAATACCCAAACTAAGTGGAGTAACATCCAACAAGAGCACATCCTTGATTTCTCCGCCAAGAATACCTGCTTGAATCGCAGCTCCCAGTGCAACAGCTTCATCAGGATTAACACTTTTATCCCCTTCTTTTCCTGTCAGATCTTTGACCAAACGCTGAACAGCCGGAATCCTTGTACTTCCACCAACAAAGATAACCTTAGCAAGATCTTTTAAAGATAAACCTGCATCTTTCAAAGCTTGCTCTGTAGGACCTTTCAATTTTTGCAAGATAGACTCAATCATTTTTTCAAATTGCGCTCTAGAAAGGTCAACAGCAAGATGCTTTGGTCCTCTCTGATCTGCGGTAATAAAAGGAAGATTAATCGTTGCCTTTTGTGCAGAACTCAGTTCTATCTTTGCTTTTTCAGCAGCATCTTTCAAGCGCTGCAATGCAACAGGATCTTCACGCAGATCAACTTTGTTGTCCTTTTTAAACTGATCAGCAAGCCAATCAATGATCATATCATCAATATCATCCCCTCCCAGATGATTATCACCTGAAGTTGCCTTTACCTCAAAGACACCGTCACCTAATTCTAAAATGGAAACATCAAAAGTACCCCCGCCAAAATCAAAAACGAGAATGGTGTGGTCATTGCTTTTATCCAATCCATAAGCAAGGGATGCAGCTGTTGGCTCATTAATGATCCTCAATACATTTAATCCTGCAATTTTGCCCGCATCTTTTGTTGCTTGTCTCTGACTATCATTAAAATAAGCAGGAACCGTGACAACCGCATCTTTGACAGGATGTCCTAAATAGGCTTCTGCATCTGCCTTCAGTTTTTGCAAGATCATTGCAGAGATTTCCTGAGGACTATAGTCCCTACCATCAATGGTTACTTTTTCATTCGTTCCCATTTTTCTTTTGATAGAACGAATGGTATTTTGCGGATTCGTAATAGCCTGGTTCTTTGCAACTTTTCCTACTACACGATCATCATCTTTGATGCAAACAACACTGGGAGTTGTCCTATCTCCTTCTGCATTGGGAATGATGGTTGCTTTTCCACCTTCCATGATTGCTACCGCTGAGAACGTTGTTCCTAAATCAATCCCTATTGCTTTTCCGATGCTTCCTTTTTTTGTTTCTGTCATTTTCTTTACCCCGCAGTGTTACTGCTTTATTTTTTTTTAATTTTGTATTTTCAGTTTTTTTACTTCGACTTTCCTCATCCTTATACACCTGTTATTTTTTGAAAATCTTGTTCAAGTTTTGCAACAGTTTCAAAGAGGATGGTTTGAAACCCTGCTTTCTTTGCTCTTTCCAGATACTCTTTTTTGTTATCGATCATTACTGCATCTTCTGGGTGTATTCCCTTTTTTGCAAGGGATTCTTTGAGGATGTCAAAATATTCTTGTGATGATTTTGTGACTCCTGAAGTAAACCCCCAGAAGTAATCCTCGAAAAGGCTGTCCAGAGAGTACTTCTTTCTGAGGTACTCAGCTCTTTCCTTCCAGTTATTTGAAGCCATGAAAAGGACATAGTTCTTCTTTTTTTCTTTTAACCATTGCAACATCTCCTTATTTGCTACCATAAACAAGTCCATCATTTTTCTCAGTTCATTAGGGCTCATGCCTTGCAGATTAGCATTCATAATAAATTGTTCAAAAAGCTCTTCTTCAGTCATGTTCGGATTCTTATAGACCTCTTCCATAAGTTTCTTCCACACTACATTGAGATCCTCAAGATCTTTATCGTACTGTACTGATAATTCCATCAACATTTTTTGTTTTGGTGAAGATACAACTACACCCATACAGTCTGTGATAATGGCTTTGATCATGGTTTCTCCAAACTTGTTATGGTTTTTTGCAGGAAAAAACAGACTTCGTCCTTACGATGATAACCGGGAACACGATCAGTAATGTCATATCCTGCATTTTCATAAAATTCAACATCTAATTTTTCATTTTCTGAAATATGAATTTCCACCTTTCCTTTTTTGATAAGCGTTTGTTCAGCATACGCAAGAATGCTCTCTTCAACGCCATGATGGAGATACGCATCTTCAACTGCAAGGTGTTTTATTCTCCAGAGACTTCCTTTTTTTCCAACAAAACAACATCCTATGATTTTTCCTTTTTTCTTCATGTCTTTTGCTAGGACCCAGGTACCCTCTAGGCCTTTCGTGTATTTTTCAATTTCCTTTCCCGGTTTTTTGAAAATATTGTGAATAGGATAAAAATTTTTTAATAAGAGAGTAAGCGTTTTCAGTTCATTAGGTTTTGCATGAGTCATTTTAATCATGGTGTTCACCTCTGGTAAAAGGTTGTTCTCCTTGCTTTCTGATCTCAGTAACGCGTTCTTCTCTGAGTATTGTTTTCGGTTTTTTGAAGTATTCTCGTGCAGAAATGACATCAATCACTTCAAAGAGTTTTGTAAGCTTGTTAAGGTTAATTTTCTTTTTTTCTTCGGGTGTCATACTGCCTATGGCTTCATACAAGCTTTGGTCAAAGCAGTATAATTGCGTATATGCTGAATTGCACATGATTAACGTGTCTAAGTATTCATCTTCTTTTGTCAAAAAACGCAAAATCGTTTCTGGCTTTAAAAATAATTTTTGTTGTTGAACATTTTCCATTATGGTACCTCTTTTATGATTTTTTCACGTTGTTTTTTGTCAGGAATAATCTCTTCCATTGACGCTCCTGGAATGGGTTTGTGATGGTGCAACCAGAGTGACCACGCGCGTAGTGATTGAGGATCTGCAGGATTCACAAAGGAATGAAATAGCACCCATTGGTTAATGGTTTCTCCATGACCATTACACCCTGAAGCTACCCGGCATTCCATGGGCTTTACGTCATGGATAGCGCATCCTTTTTCAAAAAAAATGCATTTGCCATAGGGTTTTCCTTGTTCTTTTTGTATTTTGGGCTGGTGTCTTTTGGTATGAAATTTTTCAACCTCGACAAGATAGCGCTGTTTAAGTTCTTCTAGGGAAATGGAAAAATGGTCTGCGATTTTTTGATAATCGTCATCGTCTAATACACCGCTTCCATAATGACATCCTATTTCGCAAGCCTTGCATTTGCATGCAGGTGAGAGTTTTTCTAATGCTTCCCTTGTTGTTTGCGTTGTTATGATCATGATTTCACAATGTTCCCATTTATTTTTTATCTCTCTCTTTTTATATTTTTTATTCATTATTTTCAAATTCTTTTTTCGGTCACCGTCTTCAAAATTCTTATTCTTATCTTTTTCTTATTTTGTTTACTAATATTTTTGAAGGTCATCACGGAGGCTTGCTCTTCGTCCCTCAGAGATTCTGCGTCGCCGACCCTGCATAAATCGGGTCGTCTCCTGGTTTGCTCCAAGGTGATGACCTTTCTTTTATTCTTTACCATCTTTTTTTCCTGCGCTGATTTTTACTTTTGCTGGTCTGATGACTTTTTCTCCAAGCATGTAGCCTGATTGTAATATTTCTAAGATGGTACTTTTTTCTTTTTCACTTTGTTCTTGCAACAAGGGTTCATGAAAATGAGGATTGTACTTACCTTGCGCATCTATTTTTTTTACTCCTTCTTTTTCCAAAAGATCAATAAATTGTGCGTAGATCAGTTCAATGCCTTTGGAAAAATCATCATCTTGTCTTTTTTGTTTGATCGCAAGTTCAAAATGATCAAGGATGGGCAACAATTTAACGATCATACCTTCACAGGCATATTGCGCAAAAAGTGCCTGGTCTCTTTGTACTCTTTTCTTATAGTTTTCAAATTCTGCTTGAAGTCTTTGCAAGTCATGAATGAGCTCTTTGATTTTTTCTTCTTGGGGATCTTGCTTGATCTCTTGTTTTGTTTCTTGAGTGTCTATAGTTTTTTTTTCTTCATGCATACGTTCACCAATTTCTGTTGATCTTAGATCGACCAGAATTAGTTAAACTCTACTAATATATAAAGCTTTCTATAAAAAAGGAAATATTTAAATAGGATAAAGGACTAATAAAATAATGGTCTATATAGAACGCCGCATAACCATCGTCAATATCAAAAAGCCCAGAAGTCAAAGCCTTAATGAAGAACTCCAATGGGTAGGAAGCAGCTTAGGACTCTTTAACTTAAGAGACAAGAACAGCAGCTGCTTTCGTATCTTCATCGAATTACTCAAATCAGCAAAAACAGAAAACCCACTTTCTTCAGATGACCTTGCATTGCATCTCAACCTAAGCAGAGGAACAGTCATGCACCACATTAACAAACTCATGGAAGCAGGAATCGTTATACACCAAGGAAACCAATACCTCCTACGCGTACACCAACTCCAAAGCCTCATTGACGAATTACAAAAAGACCTGCAAAGAACACTTGATGACCTCAAATCAGCAGCAAAAGAAATAGACGACATGATGGGGCTGTGAAATTATTTATTCTTTTTGAGATAATCAACAATTGTTCTAGCATCAGTAACCGTTCCAAAGAATCTATGAAATAATTCTAAAGATGCTTGTTGATTTCCCGGAAGAGAAGCTGACATTGCAACTAAATCCCGAGGAACAAGAATGTTATAACCTCGACTAAAACCACTGCGAACTGTCGTATCGATACAAAGCGGTGTATTAACACCA